>CAJCIW010000088.1 GCA_903970455.1 Verrucomicrobiota bacterium
TTCCAAATTTTTTGTTTGCAAAAATTTTAGTACAGGATCAATCTTAAACGGATCTCTTTACATTAGGGAGGGATTTATGAGACTAAACCAAGTGATTCAGCCGAACCAAGTCCCAGGACATCTCGAAGGCTTGCTCGGTAAATTGATTACACGGAATCAATACCATACTGAAAAAGCAGCGCAAAAAGCTCATTCCGCCACAGGAGACAAACTCGAAACGCTCCTGTCTTCACTGCAGAATGCGATCACCCACAGAATTGGGGCGCTTTTCCAGGCACCTAAAGCAGCGGAGCCTCACTCCACTCCGATCGATTGGGGCAAAGAGAGTATCCGCCTTCAAAGTTTTTATGGATTTTTAAGAACCGGATCTTCGCAGAGGGTCGTCGGGTTTAAATTCTGCGAGCTCATTCGGATGGACGCTGACCTGCGCATTCATGAGCTACTAAGCAGCACCCGAGATTTGAATAGTATCCGAGGACAACAGTTGGCAATCATTCTCAAAGCTCGGGAAGATATCGGAAAAGTGGTCTTCGCCGCTGATGGTGCCGGGATCTCCTTATATCTCGATGAAAGCAAGTTGGCAGATTCTGTTGCAGCAATAGATAAAGACGTCAGGCAATTTCTTAAAGGTGAGCTAAAAGGTTTAATCGACAAAAACAACGGCGTCAATGCTTTTCTTCTCCAGGATAAAGACATGTTCCTCTGTATGGAAAAGCCTAAGCAAATTGCCAAGCTTCTTTTAACGTCTCAAGGGGAATTGAACTTGGGCCTGATCGACACGATCAAGGCTGAATTCTTTTCAAGCGATCCGAATGCTCTTTTAGAATATGAACAGGGGATTCTTTTTGTCTTAAGTCAAATCGACATTTCTTGGCAGGAGGCGATCAACGCGATTCAAGTTCCTGTAAGCCCTAGTGTGGCTTCCAATTCGCTGGTCCGCGCTGACCTTGCCCTTCTTCCCGGGGATAAAATTACCCAATTGGAGTGTCAGCAGGTTGTTCTAGGCGCTCTTCTCAGCCAATTGTGCCAGGGCCCTGTCGGGGATTGTTTTGCCGTTTCGTGGGCGATCAAAAAACGTAATGAGTTTTTGCTCAGTTCTGTTCACGACTATACAGCGATCATCCGGGACGGTTATTTAACGAGAAACGTCAATGGGACTCCCGATCAGTTCTTTTTTGAGACGACCATTGCCGATGACGCAATGGATACCGCATTGACGCTGAATAGCGACGGGACCATCAATGAATTTCATGGGGCCCCTTTCTGGCAGTGTCCCAATTTGATTGCAGCCTGTAGACAGATGGGGTTGGTCGAACTCGATAAAAAAGCACCCGAAATCCTGGAGCGGATATTCGGTTCTGACAATACGCCAAAAGTAAAAACATGGGATGAGATGATCGTCGCCTGCGCTCAAGCTGCAGCCAATGCTGACCATTCGGAACAGGAGCAGACCACTTTAGGGCGGTATGCGTTCAGTCTGGCGAACAATCATTTGCTTCGAGCTTGGGAAACCTCTCTTGCCGCTATGGCGGAGGATCGATCCGGGGATTACGTTCGAGACAACATCAACAGCTGTGTGATGACCGTCTTCAACCCCATTTTTGACAACAGCAAACAAAAAGCCTCTTCTTATAACAAGACTTTGGTCGAAGAATTTAAGAATGTATTTCAAAAGACGATCAACGACTCTTTCCGTTTGGTTTACAATGGATCGATTCCCTTGCAGCAGGTCTCAAGCGACGGGAGTTCCACCTCCGGAGGGTTTGAGCTTTATCAGCGCGATATTAAAGATTTGACTAACAAAGGAATCAGGATTGCAACTCCTGAGCAATTTAAGAACTTTGTTTTTGTCATGATCGATCAAGCTACTAAAGCTGAAACGACCCAAATCGCTTCTCAAAAAGACAGGCAAGTGATTGCTTCTGTTTCCCAGTCGCTCCATCTTTGCCTGCAGGGGAAGAATTTTATGCGCGATATTTTATGGGCCTATGATGATAACAACCGTCAAACCCCCGACCCTGTCGGCCATTACACCGATCTGGCAAGAACCCCGATGACTTCTTTAGATGGGGACAATCCCTGGGAGGTCATGGCGATAGATACCGGTAAAGATTTTACCCCGGACGTCAAGACCATCCGCGCAAAAGACCCAGGCGATCTATTAAAATGGCTGCTCGGGCTGGCCGCATGGAAACAATCGACTGAGCATTACCTAAGCGATGGCACTCTTGATGAAGATTCTGCAACAAGTCCAGAGCATGCGTTTAACATTGAATTTAAAAATGAGGAGTTCAAGGCGTTTCTTGCAAGCAAACTTTCTCCTGATCAATGGATCGAAAAAACATTGGTTGCTCCCGGCCTTAAAATCTCAAGATCGGAAATGGAGAGCGGCACCAAGAAATCGATCGAGGATAAAATGAAACGATGGCTCGCCTCCCAGTTTCAGAAAGGGATGCCCGATGCCACTCTGCAGGAGATCGACAACTTGTTCTCCTCCCTCAGTTCCAAAGTCGTGAATGTCCACCAGTATTCTCAACGGGTGCAGGATGGTTTGGTGAAAATGTTGAACTTAAATAAAGATCAGGCCATTTCTCTTTCCTTTGTTTTAGATAGAATTCTCATCGAATCACTCCCGGGGGACGAGAGGAAAGCGATCCAATCGGAAGCTGTTCGTTTTGCTAAAACAAACTGGAATACGGGACCCAAAAATCTTTTCTTCTGCTGTTTCTTCAATCCGAGAACAGAGAAGCTCGATTTTGGAAATATTGCGGAAGACCACACAGCTTTGCAGCCTATGGATCAGTATGAATGGGTGGATAACAAGGAGTGGGAGGTCAATCCGGTCAAGGTCTGATAAGAGGTAGATTGACGGGCGGATTCATGCGGAATCGCAAGCGCTTCTTCCAAAGAGAGCTTCTCAATGGGGAAGCGCTTCTCCAATTCTTCAACAATCCGTTCGATCAATAGCTCTTGATCAGAAAAGTATTCAGATAGACGGCAAAGGAATTCATGGTGGGGACGCCCTGCGCGGTAGGGAGGTGTTTTTTTTGGGTGGAGCAAATACTGCATCTTGCTTGGATCATAATCCCACAAAAAAGAGGTGTGGTGCAGCCACCGCTCTTTCCTGATATATTGGGCATTTCCACCAAATTTTCGATCTTCCATGACAAAGTCGTTCTCCTTTAAACGGAAATGGGGGTGCTGCAGAGCCTCTGAATAGATCTCTTCCGTCCACTTCATGATCGGCTCGGGGTAAGGGGGGAAAGGGTGGAGCTGCCTTTGGCAAATGAACGTGATGAAAAGGGTATTTTCATCGACGAAGACCGTTCCGCCTCCGCTGAACCTTTTAATCAATGGGATGTTGTCTTCAGCTGCTTTTGCGCAATTGATGAGCTCTTCTTTTTTTCCTGAAATTCCCATGACAATGGCGGGGGCAGACCCCTGATTGATCAAACACCAGTTCCGCGTGTCGGAGCGGAGCAGCCTCTCTTCTAAAAGAAGCTGCTCGTATATCGGATAAGACTTTAATTGAAGTAGATAAAACATAACTAATATCGCAAATTGACGATCTCTTCGATTTTGACAACTTGAAAGTTAATCCCCTGATTAGAATTGTAGCGGAAAATGATCAAAGTGGAATTGGGCATAACCATCATTTCAATAATATTACCGATTGTCGATCCATCGGTTAACTCGAAATAGACTTTGCCGGTGGATTTTTCTTTTCTGAGAAAGTCGTAAGCCTGTTGAAAAT
>CAJCIW010000089.1 GCA_903970455.1 Verrucomicrobiota bacterium
TGAAAATGGTACCGGTCGGAAAGGGTTTTGAAATCACGCTCTTCTAAAACGGGGAGTTGAAGCCATTTTTCCACGCGCCTGTACGACAAAAGGAGTCTTTGGTCGTGGCTTTCATGGTAAGAGCGGAGAAGTTCGGCCCCCTTTTTATGGCGGACCCTGTTGGAATAGCGAAGAAACTCCCCCTCGGTCAGTCCCGCGATCATTTCTTTGCGACAGCAAAATATTCGTCGAGTTTTCCTTCAAATAGGCGTACGCGCTCCTCTTCGAAAGCGATGAGCTTCGTCGCTGCATTGCCGATCAAATCACGGTCGTGGCTGGCGATGAGGACTGTCCCCTTAAAGTCTTCCAGGGCCCAGGAAAGCGCTGAAACCGCCTCGAGGTCGAGGTGGTTGTTGGGTTCGTCCATGATCAACACATTGTAATTGCAGAGCATGAGTCCGCCTATGATGAGGCGGGCCGTTTCTCCTCCGGAAAGATGGGAGATGGGTTTGAAGGCGTCATCGCCGGAAAAGAGCATTTTTCCGAGAATGCTGCGAATATCTTGATCGTACACACCCTCCCGTCTTCTTTTTAACCAGTCGAAGGCGCTCATCGAGCTCTTTTTGTCGATGACTTCGGAATGGTTCTGAGGGAAATAGCCGATTTGGACCTGGTGGCCGACTTCGATGAGCCCACTGTCGACGGGAAGCACCCCCGCAAGCATTTTGAGGAGGGTGGACTTCCCTTTCCCGTTATTGCCGATCACGCCGATTTTTTCTCCCCGATTGGCCTCGAAGGAAAAACGATGAATGACGGGCTTGCCGTCATACGCTTTTGAAACGTCATTCATTTTGAAAACCACCTGACCGGAGGGCTTTTCAGGGGGATAAAAGCGGATGTAGGGGCGCTGAATGTTCGATTTTTTTAATTCTTGCGGCTCGAGGCGTTCGATTTCGCGAATGCGGGACTGGACCTGGCTTGCGCGGGTGCCGGCACCGAACTTGGCCACGAATTCCCGAAGCTGCGCCACCTTTTTTTCTTTCGTCTTATTCTCCGACTCCGTCCTTTCCCGAACTGCTGTTTTGGCGACGAGCATTTGGTCGTAATTACCCGGATAAATAATGACCGTCTCATAATCGATGTCGGCGATATGCGTAGTGACCGCGTTTAAAAAATGGCGGTCATGGCTAACAACAATCAGGACTCCTTTATAGTTATGGAGGAATTGTTCCAGCCAGCCGATCGATTCCAGGTCAAGGTGGTTCGTTGGTTCGTCCAAGAGAAGTGCGTCGGGGTTCCCAAAGAGAGCTTGGCAGAGGAGGACGCGGAATTGCCTATCCGTGGGGATAGCGTGCATTTTCTGATGATGCAGTTCTGACGGGATCCCCATGCCCAAGAGCAAGATCTCCGCGTTGGATTCTGCGTCGTAACCATCTTCTTCATTGATGATCTCTTCGATTTCTCCCAGGCGGATTCCCACTTGGTCCGTCATCTCAACTTCGTAAAGAGTGTCCCGTTCGACCATCGCATTCCATAAACGCTCATTGCCCGTAATGACGACATCGAGGACCCTATTGTCGCGGAATTGCTCGATATTTTGTTTCAAGAATCCCACTTTGCGAGGCAGGGAGACAGACCCGCTGGTAGGTTCCTCTACTCCCATGACAATCTTTAGAAGAGTCGATTTTCCCGCCCCGTTGGGCCCGGTAAGGCCATAGCGGGAATTAGCATTGAAAGTCGCAGTGATATTCTCAAAAAGCAGTCGTGGGCCAACTTTTTTTGTAATGTCGCGTAAGGTAATGGGCATAGATCTTTATATGTGTTAAAGAAAGGTGATAAGATTATCATAAAGTAAGAACCTATCCCAGAAAAATTTTTCGTCGATTTTCGGGATTATTTTGAGCCGCTTTTCGATCCAAATTCGGGGGGTAATATACGAAGGTTGATATAACCCCCCGAATTTGGATCGAAAAGCGGCTCAAAATAATCCCGAAAATCGACTGAAACTCTTTACTAGGAGAAGTTCAAATAGGAGAACAAGAGAATGCTCCCATTTGGCGAGGCTGTTTACAAATTTTTAAACTACCTGCGGGTGGTGAAGAATGCGTCGGAGCACACCCTGCGCAACTATGGGCTCGATCTGGAAGGGTTTAAGCTCTTTTTTGAAGAAGAAATTTTAAAGGAGAGATCGTTTTCCGTGGACCAAGTTGACAAGCGTTCTCTGCGCGCCTACTTGGCCTCCATTTCAGTAAAAAGCTCGACAAAAAGAACACTTCTTAGACGCCTTTCTTCTCTCCGTTCCCTATACAAATTTCTACTTAAAGAAAGGATTATCGAACAAAATCCCCTGGACGAGATCGACAGTCCCAAATTGGAAAAGAAAATCCCCCCTTCCTTGGGCTTCGAGCAAGTTATGCGTTTTTTCGAACAGCCCGACACTTCGAACTATTTGGGATTTCGGGACCGCTGCATCATGGAACTTTTTTACAGCAGTGGCCTTCGGATCAGCGAGCTTGTCGGCCTCGACCGGCAGCATTTCGACGAGAAAAATTTCCGGCTTAAAGTGATGGGAAAAGGGAAAAAAGAGAGAGTCGTCCCCATTACCCGGACGGCAGCGAAATGGTTGAAAGAGTACCTGGGACACCCGGAAAGACATCAGGACACAGATGGGCATAAGGGGGAAGCTGACGAAAAAGCGATTTTCCTCAATAAATGGGGAGAGCGGCTCAGTGCGCGTTCGATCGATCGGAAATTTGAAGAGTACCTCAAGTCTAGCGGCCTCGCCGGAAAAATCACTCCCCACACGATTCGCCATACGATCGCGACCCATTGGCTGGAAAAAGGGATGGATTTAAAAACCATCCAGGTTTTGCTGGGCCACAGCTCTCTGGCGACAACGACGATCTACACTCAGGTCTCCACTCGATTAAAACGGGAAGTTTATCAGAAGACTCATCCATTGGAAAGAGAGTGTAAAAGTTCAATAAAGTCCCATTCCTGATAGGTCTGATCGCACGCAGGTTCATCGTTGGGCCCTGCATGGGCGATCCACACTTTTAATTGGGAAGGCTGGAAAATAGCGTTATGCAAATTGGAAGGGCGGGCGACAGGGGATCTGATGATTTCCATCAACGCTTTTTCATCGATGGCACCGTATTTTTCGAGCGTTCTGTCCACTAAAACGGGGTACCTTTCAGGGTGGGGAAACCCAGTAAGAAGGAGGCATTCTGCCGGCTGAAGACGGAAAAGAAGAGCTAGACGATGGTCTTGTTCAAAGAGCAAGGTTTGATAAGGGGTATTCTCGATGGTGCAGGAATTGAGTAGGAATTTATCGTTATCTCCATTCTCTCCGTAATTTCCTGGAAGATGGGAAGGGGCGATCAAAGCATGAGATTCTCCAGGGGCAATAAATTGAAGTTGGTCTGCAGTCGCGTAAACGGCCATGCTTTCCTTTGTTTTCCCGTCGGAAAAGAGATAGTAATACTCGCAAGTGCGCGGAGAATTTTCAAGGATAGCTTTGACTCCTTCAAGATTAGAACCGTTTTGCAGGATATCTCTGAGCAAAAAAGCCATCGGGATTCCTTCCCAAGATCCGTAACCAAGGCCGCCGATCTCCCCAATAGCGATTTTTTCTAAATTCATTCCTGTTATCGTGCCGATAAACCCTGCATAACTGAGATTGAGAAAGGGGATTCCCTTTTCAGGTTGGACGATTTGTAGAACAGCCGTCTGCTGCAAATTTTTTCCAACGGAATAATCGAGGACGCGCGCGTGGTAAAGCTCCCCATTCTTTGAGGCTTGTCCAGAAACGATGATTCCGCTGCAATGGAACATCTCGGGAAAAAGGTTGAGCGCGACAATTTTTTTCATCGGAACACCCGAACCTTCGGCAACCCCTTTCATCTCTTCATAGAAATGTTCCGGCACATGAGAGATGAGTTTGGGCAAGTTTTTCGAAAAATCTTCTAATCTGCCAGGCACCGCGGACGCGGGTTTGTCGATATAGGTAGCGATATTGCGCTGAATTTGCTCTTTCAAAAGGACGCCATGCTGGTAGCCCCGCTCATAAGGGGTGCCTTTTAAATGCAAGATACGTTGGCCATTCTTTTGTTCAAGGAAGCCCTCCCCTTCTTCGACATGTTCGGTAAAAGCTGGAAGAGCGGCGAATGTAGTAAAAAGGAAAAAAGCGATAATGGTTTTTTTCATAAGAGAGCCTCTTCGTATGTGAAAAAATAGGGGAAAGCGATAAGCCGGATTCTGTCATTGAGCAATCATTCCTCTAGTGACCTTGTCGCCAAAGTCCTCAAGCGTTTGTTGCGCGGAGCGTTGCGGAGAACAACCTCTTGCCCCGGCATCTTGCTTCGGATAGGGTTTGTAGCGCCCTGCATTCCTGCGAGGTGCGGCCAGCTCCCAAAGCGGGCATTTTCAGCCTGTCTAAACCTTTGAAGTTTAGCGGAATGTTTTCTGTTACACTTTCCGTAGCCTTGCGGCCCCCAGTCTTTCACTGGTATCCTCTCCTGCGAAGTCCAGACTTTCCTCTCCTGCATCATTTGCAGCAGCGATTGCCTGCTTTCCCCTAAAAATGATAAATTAAGCGCTCGCAAGGCGGCGTCGGCGCCGTTTTGTTGCTACCACAGAGCCTTCAAGCGATTCGCTCTCTTGCCAATAGTGGATCCGTGAACAATGTTCGCAGAAGACCAGGTTTTCCCCTTTCCGGACGAGGTTTTCGTGCTGGGCAGTTAAAACGATATGGCATCCGCTGCAGGTGCGATTTTCGATGGGCACGACAACACGGTCTTTTTTATTGCGAAGCAA
>CAJCIW010000090.1 GCA_903970455.1 Verrucomicrobiota bacterium
GTAACAATGGTCAGAGTCACCAACGCAGTGGCCGCCAACCGCAAACGGAAACGCCTCCTCAAACAAGCAAAGGGATTTGTCGGCGATCGAAAAAATCACCTCCGCTTGACATCGGACGCTGTCATGTCTGCATTGGCATTCAACTACCGTCATCGGAAACAGAAAAAAAGAGATTTCAGACGCCTTTGGACTATCCGCATCGGAGTCGGTGCTAAGATCAACGGTCTGTCTTATAGCAAGTTCATCGCTGGTTTGAAGAAAGCCGGCTGCGAGCTTAACCGCAAAATGCTTTCCGATATGGCACTTCGCGACCCAGGCAGCTTCGCTGCCATCGCCGGCGCAGCAAAGCAAGCACTCGCTTAAAGATTAGCCTGCGCTTAAGGCGCAGGCTTTTATCGAGGTTCCCATGCAGCACCAAGTCTCTTCCCTTCGCAAAAAGTTTCAAGACGAACTCGGGCAAGTTCAACATAGCAAAGATGTTGAAAACCTCAAAGTTAAATACCTCGGCAAAAAAGGCCCCGTTCAAGACCTCATGCAGCACCTCCGCGACGCCCCGCCGGAGACACGCCCCCTCATCGGCCAGCAGATCAACGAGCTCAAAGAAGAAATCACCCGCCTCTGCGAACAAGCCATGCACAGCTTTTCCCAATTGGAAATGGCAAAACGCCTCACAGAAGAAAAGATCGACGTCACACTCCCAGGCCGCCGCCACCACCTTGGCCGGGAACACCCCATCAATCAAGCCCTCGATGAAGTCATCGAAATCCTCGTCGGCATGGGCTTTTCCGTGCAATACGGCCCAGACATCGACAGCGACTACTACAACTATGAAGGCCTGAACTTCCCTCCCGACCATCCAGCCCGCGACATGCAGGATACTTTCTACATCACCAAAGACATGCTCCTCCGCTCCCACACCTCCAATACCCAGCTCCGCGTCATGGAAAAACATAAACCACCCATCCGCATCATCGCCCCTGGCACCGTCTACCGCAATGAAACCATCAGCAGCCGCTCTCACGTCTTCTTCCATCAAGTCGAAGGCCTCTACATCGATAAAAACGTCTCCTTCGCCGACCTCTTTTCCACGATGGACGAATTCCTCAGCAAACTGTTCCATACACAAGTGAAGACCCGTTTCCGTCCCAGCTATTTTCCCTTCGTTGAGCCTGGGCTCGAAGTCGACGTCGCCTGCACCTCCTGCAATGGCAAAGGCTGTCGTCTCTGCAAACACTCTGGCTGGCTCGAAATCTGCGGCGCCGGCATGGTCCACCCCGAAGTCCTGAAGAACGGCGGCATCAACCCCGAAGAATACAGCGGTTACGCCTGGGGGATGGGCATCGAACGCCTAGCCATGCTCCGCTACGGCATCAAGGACATCCGCATGTTCACCGAAAACGACATGCGCTTCCTCGAACAGTTCGCTTGATGTTTATCCTGAACTTGTTATAATTCCCCATTCTTTGGAAGAGTGGCAGAGTGGCCGATTGCGTCTGTCTTGAAAACAGAAGTCGGGCAACCGACCGTGGGTTCGAATCCTACCTCTTCCGTAAAAAAAAGGGGCCCATCCGGGCTCCTTTTGCATTTAAGGAAGAAGCGACACAACTGCTTGTGTCGCGAGGTAGGCTTCGAAGTGAGCGGCTTGCAAGCCGCGAACCGCTCCCCAGCAAAATCATCATATAATTGGCGGAATCGATTAACCTTTCTCCTGTAATTCCTGTATTACGCGCTTGTTTTTGAGAGCAAATCGATAACACTTGAGGGCGCTTTTTTCCCTATAGCAATTGTCAATGGCGTCTCTTGATCATTATTTTCCTTCTTAACATCAGCTCCTTCTTCGATAAGTCGTTTTGCGAGATCCCAATTCTTGTGTTCAAGAGCAATCATGAGAGCTGTCTCTCCGAAAACGTTTTTACAATTTATATCTGCGGGTTTTAGGCGTTTCAAGACCAAGTCAATAATAACAGCTGATGGGTCCCTTTCCCGACAAATTGTCATCAAGGGCGTCACAAGATTGTTGTTTGGAAGTTTGACATTTGCCCCAGCTTCGATAAGTTGTTTTGCAATCTTCCAGTTTGGGCGGTTAAGAGCTTTGCACAGAGGTGTTTCTTTAAATTCATCTTGACAATCGACATCAGCTTCCCCTTCGATTAGAGCTTCCAAGGCACCTAGATCGTTATGGGTGACAGCCTTCATCAAGGGTGTTAAATTTTGCTGGTCTCTACAATTAACATCTGCCCCTGCTCTGATCATTTGCTGTATAAAGCCTTTCGAATCGACCGTATTAACGCACGCATGAAGTGGGCTTCCATAATCGTCTATCACTTTTATATCAGCTCCATTATCGATCAGATAATTAACTATTTTAAGATTATTTAGGTGACAGGCGTGTGTTAAAGGATGAACATTTTTTCCCTCAATTTTTTGTGGCGTATTGACGTTTTTCAGTTTCCTAAGAGCTCCCAGCGCATTTGCATTGACACAGTCCACAGAGGTAAACGGTTGATTTGCGTTTAGAGCGAGAACACCTCCATGAGAGGATCTAAAGGGAGTATCAGATAGATAATGGAAAAGGTTTTCATTGAAGGGATGATAATTTATTGAATCTTTATCAAATCCAGTAATAACGATTTGTTCTTCCATATTGTCAAACTCAGGATCTAAGGTAGGGTCTTCAAATATGGCAGTCCTTGACTCATCGTGCTTATATAAATGAATCACTTCGTGGACGTGATTCATCCACTCAGGTTGAAAATGGAGCTCCTGTTCGTTATTCTCATTAATGTAGGTGTAATAATACTGTTCTTCCGGAGCTAGTTGCACCTGCTGTCTGAATGGAGAGCACCCATTCTTATAATATTCCTCATATGATAATTTAGGATAACGCTCGAATATTTTGCTAAATAAATCTCTTCCAACTTGCCATTGACAAATAACAAGAAATTCCTCTTTTGTCTTTTTAATAAATTCTCGACTGCATTTTTCATCGAACGTGAATTTGGATTTATTTAAAGCGTAGAACTCATTTGCCTTTTCCACACTTCTAGTTTTATCAATGCCTGCAAAGCATTGGGAATATTTTTTAAAAGAAATTGATTTTACGTCGTCTGCTTGACCGGCTTGAGGCGCCGCTAGGGGATTTATGCCGGATGTAGCAACGTGATGCGAATGCCGAACTTGACCTGCCATGTTTTTTCCAATTATTGTAGTAATAATATTTTCCTAAATATTAATTATACAATAATTATTATTATAAAGCAACTAATTGAAATTAAGGATGTAAGTGATTATTTATTAGATAATTGTATGTATTTTAATGGGGCTCCCGCAGTACTTCGGGCAAGAGTCAAAACTTGTGGGCTCAATGGTCCGAGATGGGCGCCCCGGTGGGGGGAAGCAGTTGATCAAACAGGTCAAAGAAACTTTGGGGGCTGGAGCCTTCGTCAACGACGATTCTCGCAATGGCCATCGTCCATTACAGCTAGCCTTAACTAATGGGCAGAGTGGGGTGGCCCGATTGTTGATTCAACACGTCGCTGATGTCAACCTTCCCGATCGAAGCGGACAGACACCTTTGCAGGCTGCTGTGAATCATGCACAGTTTGAAATTGCAATGCTCTTGATCAAAAAAGGAGCTGCGTTTAATCCTCATGCGGCAAATCTTGGATTTGTGTATAAAAACCTCTACGCATTCCAACTTTTTTGGAAAAAGGGAATTTTGGTCTGCTCTCCGAAAAATGATTCAAAAATTAGGACGTCCTTGAAAGAGAAACAACCGCTTCCAGACCCACTCATCCTCAGTTGTCTAAATGCCGACTATGGCATCCAAGCTGCAGTGCTGACGTTTCTCCCTATTGGCGCTGATATGGATGCATCGTTATACAAAGCCCAAGCGGCAGACAACTCTTATTTCGTAAAGCTAAAACGGGGCCACCATCATGATATCGGTGTTGATATTGTGGAGCTGTTGCACAAGGCGGGGATTCAACAGATTATTCCGCCGATAAAGACAATCCATGGTCGGCTAACCCAGCGCATTGAAGATTTCACCCTCATTGTCTACCGGTTTGTGGAGGGACAGGACGGATTCAGTCGTGATCTAACCGAGCATCAATGGCTTGAGCTCGGCAAGGCATTGAGACAAGTTCACAAAATTGATGTGCCTCTAGGGCAAGTCCGGCAGGAAGCCTATTCACCTAAGTGGCGAGAGGCCGTTCGGTCACTCTATGCTCACATGGAGGCTGAGCCGGTCGATGAGGTCGCCTCAAAACTACTGAATTTTATGAAGAAACATGTACTTTCTATTCGCAGGCTCGTAGACCGCGCTGAGCAGCTAGGCCAAACGCTCCATGGCCAAACGGCTAAATTCGTGCTGTGCCATTCCGATATTCATGCGGGCAATGTATTGCTAAATGGCAATGACACGATTTACATCGTGGATTGGGATGATCCCATCATGGCACCAAAAGAACGGGATCTCATGTTCATTGGGGGAGGTGTCGGAAATGTTTGGAATAAGCTGCATGAGGAGGAACTTTTTTATAAAGGGTACGGAAAGACGGAAGTGGATTCGACAATTCTGGCCTATTACCGGCATGAGCGGATCGTAGAAGATATTGCTGTCTACGGTCGGGAGTTATTATTGACGACGGCTCGGGGTCAAGATAGGGAGGAGATGTACAGGCAATTTATAAGCATGTTTGAACCTCGGGGTGTGGTAGATATAGCATTCGAAACAGACATAAGAGATGCTTAGAAGCTGTCCTAAAACCGCAATTTCGAATCTTCGGCGAGCTTTCGCGATCTTTTTTGCCGCCTCGCTCAGCCATATCACCGTCCCGATATTGTCTTCGCTCGGCGTCAAAAAATCTCATCGAAAGCTCATCCGAATCTCCGGGATTGTGGTTTTAGGACAGCTTCTTAATCGTGAACCGGCGTAATGGACGGGACGGCGAAGCCGCCCGCCTGAGGGGAATCCTACAACGCAAATTAATTTTGGGTTGCATTTGGACAGAATGTACGTTCACGGCGTCGGGTGGCCAAGAACGGGAATTTAGTTCTTCAGATGCGCCGAGAGGGAGTAGGCCAAAATTGTCTCCTTCCCATCTAGCGGGGAGCGAACGTCTCACTATAGAGTTAAGAGACTGACTATTAATGACTTGACTGTTTTAAAGCAAAGGAAAGTTAATAGTATTTGATTTTTTGTTAAATTGTGCGTAAAATTATTAATTATATTAACTAACAATGTAATTAATATGACAGTTAACAACAATACGCAAATTGCTAATCATAAAGTCCAAAGAGATGAAGTCGCCGCTCCGATTCCCGTGACAGCATGGGAATCGCAACCTGGAAAATATATTCTTTTTCATTCCCGGAATTGCCGAATGGATTCGCACACTGCAACTGCTATTTTTAGGAAGATGATTAACGAAAAGATTCCTCAAGCCCAACATTTATTAAAGCAGCTTGGACTCCTTGATCGACACATTAAAGAATTTCATTATCCTTTACCTCTGTCGACAATTTTTTTTATTTTTGTTGAAGAACTAGTCGAACATTATCAAAATCAAGTCTCGGAAAGAGATGAAAATCTCGACTTAGAATTTATCAAACTTAAGCGTGTTCTTGCTAAAAACGCGACTCAAATCTGGCCGAAAGACAACCACGAGATCCATACATTTATGAATTTATTGAAGACTAAGCTAAGTCAAGTGGAAGCCCAGCTTGAGAATTTCGATCCCATCGTGAATCATTGGTCCGAGCTTCTTAATATTCAATATCTCGCCACTATGACATTGTTCGGAATACTATTACCTAGCAACTACACTCAAGCTCATCGATTACCGTCTATTATAGATAAAAAAGGTGACGTTTATGTGGGAATGGATTTGGCTCATGGACAACTTCTAAAGGCTTTTTCTTTAATCTTGCATCAGATCACTAATGACCTCCCTTGGGTTATTGAAACAATGATGGAAAAAATCCCCTCTCTGGAAAACAAAGAATTAGAAAAGCAATTTTCCTTATTTACCCTTTCACCTTTAAAAAAAAAATTGAAAGACGAAGGGTTAAAAGAATTTCCCACCGTTGCCTCAATGGTTCGAGAATATGCTATTGAAATGAAGAGCATTATCGATCAACTTTCTTCGATGAGTTTCTCCGATAATGCAGTGTTGGGTCTGATCCAAGATAGACTTTATTTAGTACGAGGCATAGTGTGTGATCTCTCAACTGACTATGAATATAATCTATTAGCATTGAAGAAAGACCCCATTTTAGAGTTCAATGCTAATGGAGTAGGAATTAATGCAAATCATGCTTTATTTCCCCACTTGTTTGATTATTTTGATTGCGTAAAATTGAAGTTTGCTTATTTAGACCGTCCTACAGCTGCGCTTTGCTTAGTTCTAGAAGCAATTCAAGATTCTAATCGGATTTGGGACCAATATGAAAAGGATGGAATTGCACCTTCCACAACCCTTACCTCCATTTACTCTTTTGATCAGGAAAAGGCAGAGAAAGAATTGCTAGCTGAGGAGGGAAAAAAGAAGCATCAAAATTCTTCATCCACACAAAAGAAGAAAAAAGTAAAAACTTCCTATCCCTTGAATCAGAAAAAAGACTCTCCGAGAAATGGCTCAAAACACGCTCCGACCACGACAACCAATACAACAACGACTACCACGACCACAACAAGTTCGGTCGCTCCTTTACTCACGCATGTCGAGCGTTTAAGGGCAAAACTGGCCGAGCTTTTTGAGCAAAATCCCTCCTCGCCGCTTAGGCAAGTGATTTGGCATTTGGACCATCTGGCAGTCGTTCAAAAGACGCTGGCAAAGTCGGC
>CAJCIW010000091.1 GCA_903970455.1 Verrucomicrobiota bacterium
AATACATCATCAGATTTGGAAATTTCGCCAAGCGATGCCCTTCATCGGGGAATAGAAGGTACGTCACCCCTTGATGATTTTTTTTCATGCTTTGGTAGATTTGTAGCGATTCTTTTTCTGCGACAACATGATCATTTTTTCCATGAATTAATAAGAGCGGCGCTCGAATAGCTTCTAAGCAATTGAGTGGAGAGCATTTTTCTAAATGGCGGATCCCGTTTGGATCATTGGGGTTGCCTCCCATGCTCGTAATGAAGGCTTGTTTGGTAAAAAAATTCATTCGATTGGAAAGAGGCCTAGAGGTGAATTCCCAGAATTTAGGGACGTTGTCTAAAACAGTCTTTAGATTGGACGGGGCGCACATCGACACGCAGCAAGTGAAATACTCAGGTGAAAAAGTCAGGCAGGCAAGAGCTTCATAGCCCCCATAACTTCCTCCAAGAACAGCTAATTTTCCCCGCTCAGTAATCCCTTTTGCAATGCACCTTTCTACAGCGTCGATCACATCGAGGTGTGCCTTTCCTCCCCATTCCCCATTTCCGGCGTTGACGAATTCTTTTCCAAAGCCGGATGAAAGGCGAAAATTCAAGCTTAATACCGCATAGCCGCAGCTTGCCAGCCATTGGTGGTAACGATTGAATTCGTATTTGTCTCGAACTTTGAAAGGTCCGCCGTGAGGCACGACAACAAGAGGGATAGGATTATCGACATAGCCGCCTTTGTCGTATTCTTTGGGGATGGTGTAGTAACAAACGAGCTTTTGCCCATCTCTAGACTCGATCACCATGGGATACATTTTTGAAAAGCTGTCAGAATCGGATATTGAGGAGTGAAGAAGAGAAAGCCTCTGGACCTTTCTTTCATAGATCCAGAATTGTCCTCCCTGATCGGGAATACTCGTGGAAATCGTCCATACATCTCCATTTCTGCTGCAGCTAACGATATCAAAATTAGAACCGATATGGTTTTGAAGGAATGTGATGTCGTCTTTAATCGATGGATCGATCACATGCCATTTTTTTTCCACATAATAAGTGGCATACGCCTTCGGTTCCCCAGCGATGAATAGAACCTCGTCCACATCGCTGTCCGACGGAGAGCCCAACACTGTCTCGTCATCCGGAGTTTTAACCACGAGCTGATTTGTGTCCGAGAATCGGTTGTCGAGCAGATAGACAGACTGTGTTTTTTCGTTGTAGGAAAGGAATTCGGTCTGGAATGCTTCAGAAGAGCTCATTTCCATAAAAATAGCCTCATCCGAAGTGAATATAGTCCACGAACCGTCCTCCTCATGAATCTGCATTTTCAAAACAATATCTAAATGATCGCCGACCAGAAACTTTGCATAACAATCGTTTTCAAACAACAGTTCGATTTTACCGGTGTCGAGATCTAGAAGATAGAGGTCATGAAAATGGGGATCCCTATGGTTTAACCCAATCACGGCTCTATTCTTTGTCGAACTGATTTGAATCACTTTTGTGTTGATGTTAGAAAATCTCTCTGTATAGACGATGTGTTCTTTAGAAAGGATGTGGATGCCGTGTAGATTAAGCTGGCCTGTTCCATTCTCCTCTTTCAGTAGCAAGACTCTCCGACTATCGCTCGACCAAAAAAATTGAATGATTTCCGGCGTGGTGAAAAAGCTGATTTGTTCGCGGCTGGCCGTGGAATCGTCTCTCGAGCTTATGAACACATTAGAAATCCCTTTTTCATCCGCGCCTACGTAAGCGATCGTATTCCCATCAGGGCTGATCTTTGCTGAAATCAGAAGGGGATTTGCAAAAAGCTCTTCTTTTAACACTTTTCCTGAGACGTGTTGTTGCGCCACTGTGAAAGACATGATTATCACCATCCATCTAAAAAACCAGTTCATAAATTGAGCCAGGCTGCGATGCCAAACCCGAAGATCATCGTTCCTGCAAAACGGTTCACCCAGCGCATGGCTTTGGGAGTGACTTTCTTACGAAAGAGGGTCACCACTTCACTCAGGAGGATCCACCAAATCGTTGAGCCAACAAATACTCCCAAGACAAGAAATCCGGCACTTTTTTTGTCGCCGCCAAGCCCTAATCCGGCGAATATGGCAAGAAAAGAGAGGAGTGTCAATGGGTTAACCATTGTCAGAAAGAAGGTAGAGACAAAGTCTCCTAAGAGAGTCTTATGGGTGATTTGGCCTAACTTTTCATGGGGCGTTGCAATGAACGTTCTGAGTCCCAAGTAGATCAAAAAAGCCCCGCCCACCAAGCGAAGCCAAAACTGGCCTGCGAGCAGGAAATTTGAGATCGAAGCCAACCCTAAAGCAGCGATGAGGCCATAGACGGTATCTGCAGCAGCAGCTCCAAGCCCGGAAAATAGGCCGGATAATCGGCCAAATTGAATGGTTTTGCGAACGCATAGAAAGCCGATAGGGCCCACCGCAGCAGCAATAGAAAAGCCTAAAATGATCCCTTTGAGAAAGAAGCTAGAGTCCATAAGTATTGTTCAGCAAGTCTTGCACGTTCAATTCCATTTGGTAATGCAGCACAGGATGCCATTTTGCAATAAATTCTCCGACAATTTTAAAGCCCACCTTCTGATAGACGTGAATGGCGCGTTGATTTGTCGATTCAGGATCGATTAAAACCCTCTTCACATGTGAAAAGTGAGTGGTCAAGAATTCTTTGATCATGGACACAGCGAGCCCCTTGCCCACGTAATTTAAATCGCAAATAAACAAATCCAAGGTCGCGGCATCGATTCCTTCAGGGGAAGTGATCAGAAAGGCAAAAGGGGTATCGCTATCATAACCGATCCAGTAGGTGGTTTCGGATGATTCCTGAAAAGACTTTTCCAAGCCATTTAATGTATTTTGAAGGCCCTCTCCGTGAAGCCATTCCTTAATGTGTTTTTGCCCAAACCATCCATGGATAAGTGTTCTTTGATCAGGAGTAACAGGAGCAAAATGAAAGTTGCGTTGATCTTTATTATGTGAATTTTTCCATTCCTCTTTTTGGAGGCGGTATAAAACATGTCTTCTCAGGGGGTGATTTTCAGGAAGTTTTGGATGATCAAAATCATCTTTGGAGTGATGGTGCATGCCGATCTTTTCCATGACGCGTCTGGAGCGGCTATTTTGAACGGGGGTAAAAGAGACAATTTCTTGAAGATTTAACATTTCAAATCCGTACTTCAACGAGGCTTTAGCGCCCTCCGTTGCATACCCTTTTCCCCAGTATTCAAAGGCTAGCCTCCATCCAATTTCCACAGCTGGAGTGAAATGTTCTGTAAAATTGACATGTCCAATGCCGATGAAGCCAATAAATTGATCTGTTTGTTTTAATGAAGCTGCCCAAAAGCCCCATCCATGCCGATCGATTTCCTCTTGCATTTTAAAAGCGGTTTGATCGCTTTCCTCGCGACTTTTAACGGCAGGAAAATACTCCATGACACGCGGGTCAGCATTGAGCTTGCCAAAGGGTTCCAAATCTTCCTTGCGCCAAGGGCGAAGAGTAAGGCGAGCCGTTTTAATCATCATCGTTCTACCATGATGGTGACTGGTCCATCATTGACTAACGCCACTTTCATTTCAGCTCCAAAAATTCCGGTGGCTACCGGAATGCCGCTCTTGCGCATTTCATCGACAAAATGTTCGTAGAGAGGGTTTGCGATTTCGGAAGGCGCGGCCTGTGTGAATGAAGGCCTTCGCCCCTCGCTGCAATCCGCATAGAGCGTAAATTGGGAAATGATCAGAGCTGAACCTTTTTGATCTAACAGAGATTGATTGAGTTTACCTTGGGAATCTTCAAAAATACGCAAGTGGATCAGCTTGTTTGCCAACCATGCTGCCTGGACGGCTGTGTCGCTATGTGTGATGCCGATGAGGACGAGAACGCCATGGCCGATGCTGCCTACAACTTTCTCATCGACCTCTACGCTGGCTTTCGCCACGCGTTGAATAAGAATTTTCATGAGTTTTGTATTGTGAGAACGGTCCCAGTGCCTATTTTATAAAAACGGTTCTGAAAAGCTTGTTTAAATGTCTCAATCGCTTGGCTGCCGGAACAGTGGCAGGGTGCTGCGATTTGCACGTTAAGAGCTTTAAATTGATTCACGATTTCGTCGATTTGGCTCTGTCTATTGCGGAACAGATGGAATCCTCCCAACACAAGGTGAATGGGCTGCTTCAGGCGTTTGTGCGCCTCTTGCAGGATTCGAACGATTCCTGGATGTGCGCAACCTGTGATGACAACTAGACCCTTTTGTGTTTCTACTAGAAGGGCTTGTTCATAGAAAAAAAGTCCGCCTTTTAAAACTAGGGAGTAAATCCCTGAGCCTATTTCTCTAAAGTCGTTGATAATTTCTATTTGAAGGGTGGATGGAAGCTTTTTAGATGGGAATTTTTTTGGCAGGAAAACGCGGCTGCCTGCTTTGAGTTTTCCAAGGATATCTTTAAATCCCGCGACGTGATCCGCATGGTTATGGGAGCACACGACATCGGTGATTTCATCGCACCGAATACCTAATTTCTGAAGATTGGAGAAGAAAGCTGCTGAATCTGCCCCGGTATCAAAGAGAATTTTTCGGGAGCCGAGGTCAACCAAACACGAAAAGCCCCAACCTTCTTTGAAGTTTTCATCTGACTTACAATTGTCGTAGATAATCTTAATTTTCATTTGCTTTAATTATAGATTAGCTGGCCCTCAATGTCAAGATGATGCGGGAAAGGTGCGTCTGACCAATGAAGGTAAAGCACAGCCGGCTTGGCTGACAAGAAATTGCTTGATTCGTCTTTGGAATTCAGCTTAGATGAATTCAAAAAAAAGGGATTTTTATGAAATTAAAAACGGCTGCAGGTTTCACCGTCTTCATTATCAATAGTATGTTGTTGCTTAACCCGGCAGAAGCCAAGGAGCAGGCTAAATCCAATGAAACTTGCGGCACATCTCCACGTCCTATGCGAGTGACGGCCAAACATATCGAG
>CAJCIW010000092.1 GCA_903970455.1 Verrucomicrobiota bacterium
GTTTCTTCTTTCACTTCTCGAAGCACGGCTTGCAAGGGGGTTTCCCCTTTATCTAATTTTCCTCCGGGAATGCCCCAAAGATTGCCTTGCGATTTAGTTTCTTGCCGGTGTAAAAGCAAAATACGGTTTTCGTGTTCGATAAATAAGGCGGCGACTTCAATTTTGGGTTTGAACTGGGAAGTAGGTTCTTTGTAAACGACTCCATGCGCAAAAGCTGTTGCAAATAGAGAAGAGAGTAGAGTAAAAATTTTTTTCATGTTCAAAATGTCCAATTGAAGTATTTTAGCCAAACAATGTATCACGAATAGTAAAAAGAAACAATTATTTATGCGCAAATACCACCATTACGGAATACCGACGAAAGAAAAACGGCCCGATGAAAGTTATGTCGAAATAGGGGATTTTAAATTTTATTCCACCCCTTTTGAGGCAAATAAATGGCACATTCAGTGGCATCGATTCCCTAAAGGGCATGGTTTGCCCGGGATCGTCACAAGAGTTCCCCATCTTGCATTTCAAGTCGATGATTTAGATGCGGAAATCAAAGGCTGTAAGGTGCTCTTTGGACCTTATAGTCCTTTGAAAGGCTACCGTGTCGTCATGATCGAAGACCATGGAGTTCCCATCGAGTTGGTGGAAACTTCCCTTACGGACGAAGAGCTCGCTGCTCTTGAAAAAGAGGCGCTTGGCAAAAGCTGAGAGGTTTTTCATTGCATCTTCATTGAGGACCTTGTTAATAACCTGAATAGGGACAAAAATGAAAAAGTTTAGAATCGAATCGGATAGCATGGGCAAAGTCAAAGTGCCCGCAGATTGTTTATGGGGAGCTCAAACGCAGCGGTCGCTCGAGCACTTTTGCATTGGGCGTGATTTGATGCCTAGGGAGCTGATCGTCTCTTATGCGATTCTCAAGAAAGCTGCTGCAAAAGTGAACCATCTTCAACGAAGCCTGCCTAAAGAAAAAGCCGATTTGATCATCAAAGTTTGCGATGAAATCATCGCCGGCAAGCATCACGACCAATTTCCCTTGCATGTCTGGATGACGGGAAGTGGAACGCAATTCAATATGAACGTGAATGAGGTGATTGCCAATCGCTGCTCTCAACTTTCCAATAAGCCGTTAGGTAGCAAAGTCCCTGTCCATCCCAATGATCATGTGAATATGTCGCAATCCTCTAATGATTCTTTTCCTACTGCGATGAACGTGGCAGCAGCGATGAAGGCGGAACAAGATCTCATCCCCACTTTGAAAGCGTTGTGCCAATCGATCGAAGATAAAGCGAAAAAATGGAATCATATCGTTAAGCTGGGGAGGACGCATCTTCAGGATGCGACGCCGATCACGTTAGGCCAGGAATTTTCCGGGTATGCCGCTGTATTGAGAGAAAATATTGCGCATATCGAAGACTCCCTTCGAGGTGTTTACCAATTAGCTCTGGGGGGTACGGCTGTTGGGACGGGGATTAACACCCTTGAAGGATTTGATAGGCAAGTTGCTCAGCAGATCGGCAAGCTGACCCATCTTCCGTTTGTGACGGCAAAGAACAAGTTTGCGGTCCAAGGAGCGCATAATGCTCTCGCCCAGTTGAGCGGCTCATTAAAGAGCTTAGCAGTGTCGTTGTATAAAATTTCTAACGATATTCGGTTGCTATCTTGCGGCCCAAGGGCAGGATTTTATGAGCTTTTGATCCCCTCTAATGAGCCCGGTTCGTCCATAATGCCTGGCAAAGTCAATCCCACTCAATGCGAGGCCATGGCGATGGTCGCTGTCCAAGCTATGACAAACGATATGGCCGTCGCTTTTGGAGATGCGGGGGGGTATTTAGAGATGAATGTGTACAAGCCTCTGATCATTTACAACATTATGCATTCGATGAACATTTTAAACGATTCTTGTAGAAATTTCGATAAATTCTTAATCAAAGGCATAAAACCAAACTTAAAGCGGATTAAAAGCGATCTAGAAAAATCTCTCATGCTTGTCACTGCTCTGAGTCCAGAGATTGGTTACGATAAAGCGTCTAAAATCGCCCATTTTGCACTAGATCATGATTTGAATTTGAAAGAGGCCGCCCTAAAACTCGGGTATGTCACTTCGGAGGAATTCGATCGTTTGGTCAATCCCTTAGCGATGTGCCATCCAAACAAAGGTAAAAAACGATGAAAAACCTTTCTGGAATGCATCTTCTTGAATCGGGAGAATTAAACAAAGCTACGGCTTTTTCTGAGGAAGAACGAAAATATTATGGGTTAGAGGGATTGATACCGGACAAGATTGAGTCGATCGATTTGCAACATCAGCGCGTCTTGAGGCAGTTAGGCTTCAAGGCGACAAATTACGAACGGTACATTTTCTTGATGAGCTTATTGGATCATAATGAAACCCTTTTTTATAAGACGATCATGTCGAATCCCTCCTATTTTTTGCCAATCATCTACGACCCTACCATAGGAGAGGCTTGCCTCAAATTCGATGTGGGTTTTCGTCAATCGCGAGGGATGTATCTTTCGATCAAGCATAAGGGGAGAGTCAAACAGATCTTGAAAAACTGGCCGCAGAAAGATGTGCGTTTCATTTGCGTCACAGATGGGGGAAGGATTTTAGGGCTCGGAGATTTAGGGGCCAATGGAATGGGAATTCCGATCGGGAAATTGCAGCTCTACACGGCAGCTGCAGCGGTTCCGCCCCACTATCTGCTGCCCCTTTATTTGGATGCTGGCACAAACAATGAATCCCTTTTGAATGATCCTCTATATCTCGGACTTAAAGAGCGGAGACCTTCCCCAAAAGAGCTGTATGCTTTTGTCGATGAGTTTGTAGACGCCGTACAACAAGTTTTCCCCCTTTGCTGCATTCACTTTGAAGATTGGACGGGCGTCGATGCGATCAATCTTCTAGAGAGATACCGGAATAAAGCTTGCTGTTACAATGATGACATTCAGGGAACTGCTGCGATCACCGTTTCTGGATTAGTCAATGCGATGAAGATCAAAAAAGAGAAATTCAAAGATCAGAAGATTCTTTTCCTTGGGGCAGGTTCAGCGGGGATTGGAATCGCCAATTTAATTGTGTCCGTCATGGTCGAAGAGGGGCTTTCGGAAGAAGAGGCCCGATCTCAGATCGCCCTTTTTGATGTCCATGGATTTATCGAATCCAAACGTAAAGATCTCTTGGATTTTCAAAAACCTTACGCTCATGCGATGCCCTCGACAAAAGAGTTTGCAAAGGCGATCCAGATATTTAAACCTACTGCAATCATCGGAGTGAGCACAATAGGGGGAGCTTTCACCAAAGAGGTTGTTGAGGGGATGGGAAAGATCAATCAAAGGCCGATCATATTTGCTCTTTCTAATCCGACTGAACACGCTGAATGCACTCCTGCTCAAGCTTACGAATGGACAAAGGGAAAAGCGATTTACGCCGCGGGCGTGCAGTTCGATCCCGTTCACTGGAACGGCAAGAGTTATCACCCCGGCCAGGCAAACAATTTTTATATTTTCCCAGCCATTGGAATGGCAGTTTTGGCAACTCAGGCAAAAAGAGTCAACGATGCGATGTTTATCGAGGCCGCCAAGGCGATTGCTGACGAAGTCGACAGCGATCTATTATCGAAGGGATGCCTTTATCCTTTGCAAGCCCACATCCTGGAAATTGAATCCAGGGCGGCGCACAGAATTGGGAAATGCATCTTCGATCAAAATCTAGCGCGGGTTTCCCGCTCAAACAACATTCAAGAATTGATCGCGCGAAATACCTACCGTCCGGAATATCCGGTGTTTTCTGCAAAACGGGGTGCCAGGAAAGCCGGGTAACAAGGGCAGGAGCTCAAAACTTTTTGCCTGGATAAAAAAGGATTCCGATTTTATCGTTTTTCCCCCCTAACAATAAAGGAGGGAAGAAAATGAAAAAAATTTTCATTCTAGTTTCTTGTTTTGTCATTCAATGGTGTGCGTTATCAGCCATGCCAAGAGATCGCTTTCTCATCCAAAAAGATGTGGCGCAATACAAAGGGTCTGATTATGCAAATGTGGTCCAGGTAGCAAGACAGATCTCTCTTGAAGAAGCTTTTGAGATTGCCGAGAACAATCCCGATATTGATTATTTTGTGTTCACAAAAGGGTACATGATGGTTTTGGAAATCCCGCCTCATGTTCCATTTGATCTTTCTCAAGATCCTTTTGAGCTCGTTACCCACACACCGTTTATCTATGATTCTGGAGAATCGTCTATCGGATATTGCCGCATTTTCAGAGAGGGAGACACTGTCTTTTTTAAAAAAGAGGGGATGTGGCTTGGTTCTGCTCCAGATTTGGCAGATGCGTATTTTAAAGAGTAAAAGACACCGGCTTCATTTTTTTCAGAAAGCCCGGGATTTCCCGGGCTTTTGTTATTCTCGAGGGGGAAACGCGTAATTATAGACCCAGCAGTGACTTGCCCAATGGGGTTAAATGGATGATTGGCTGAGTATAATTTGAATCTTCAAGATACTGCTCAAATTCCTGACCTATCCGGTCTTTGCTATATTTGAGTTCAGGATAGGCTGGATTGTGGCCAGTAGAGACACCCTTTTCAAATGCTTCCTTCCTGCGATCTCTACCCTCATCTGTGATTCTGGCCTTTGGAACATAAGAGAGATAGCCAACCATGCGTACTTTTTCCGGATCTCGACGCGGCCTATCCTTACTCGCGTGTTGGTTCCAATGAACGGTTCTAGAGTCCCATAAAATGAGAGAGCCACGAGGGGCGGTGATATGTTTCATACAGTAAGGGTTTCCAGTTTCATCTGTAATGTTATCAAAAAAACCCTTAATAAATTTATATTTAGCTTCCTTTATCTCATTGTTAGGGGTTGTTGCACTGATAACCTCTAGCTCAGGAGCAAATTCAGTGAACCTTAGATGGGACTTGGGAATACAGTAAAATCCTCCGTCTCCATCGAAGGAATCTTCAAACAAAAACTGCCCCTGGATAGTGTAGGGTTGACTCTTCAATAGCGACTCGCTGACAAAGCCAATGGGTGGATTATTATTATGCGCGACATTGTCCCTTAGTCGTAAAATCGCCTGATCAACATGAGGCCACGGCTTAAAATAACCTTCCCTTATCTCAGGGGGACACATGAAGGAGAGTCCGTCCATACTTACAATAAGATCGTTTGTATTCCATATCTGAGCGAAAATATTAACAATGCGAGGATCTTGCCTTAGGTCCCACATCACTTGCGTCTGTCCTGCAGGTCCTGCAAAGATCCCCGCTTTGTTGTGTATGGGAAACGCTTCTTTCCAATTACTTCTGTCGTCCATTCTGCAATTTGGCCACGCCTTTTCAATGAACTCGTGCCAGACGCGTTGGTATAATCGTTCGGTTTCAGAAATGGAAAACACTTGCGGAATCACGCAATATCCCAGTTCTTCAAGATCTTGTAAGTAAGGAGCGACGAGAGATCTCTCCTCTACCGATACAGGCTGCGCGATTGTGAGCGCCGGAATCAGTGATAAAAGAGCAAATAAAAATGCGCACTTCATAAGAGTGAACCCATGTTTGTAAGAGGGAATAAGAATGTATATCACTAACTCTGGCTTGTAAAGAAAAATGCTTGCCGCGATTAATTGGCACGAAACCCTCGAAAAATTCCCTCTAGTCGGAGCTGTAAAGTGTTCGATAGAAATCGAATACGATTAGGTATTGGCGTTAAATCCACGACGAAGTCAACTATTTTAATAACTCATCATAAGGGACTTATGATTTATATGTTGGATTTTTTGTGTTTTTACGACATTTTAGCTTGATATGTTGTGCTGACCAACATATGATCAATATATGTCGGTTTTTTAAGGAAATTTCAACATATGGCTAAATTCGATCCAAATCTTCCCTTTAATGAATTGCCTTTTCTTCCTCCGAATATAGATATTGAAACCCCTGCTATTCTTAAGGCTTGCATCGAGGCAAACAAGGAATTAGCAACGCTAAAGGTGGCGGAAAGGCTTATTCCCAATCAAACCGTATTGATCAATAGCATCCCCCTTTTGGAGTCGCAGGCGAGTTCTGCAATTGAAAACATAGTAACTACGACCGATGAACTTTTTGAATATGCCCAGGGAGAGGTAAGTGGAATGAATCCTGCAATAAAAGAGACACTTCGTTATCGGCAAGCTCTTTATCAAGGATACAAGACGCTCAAAACACGCCCTTTAAGTATTGCCCTGATCTGCGATATTTGTACAACGATTAGAGAAGTCGAAACAGAAGTAAGAAAGTTGCCCGGTACAGCATTGATCAATGATTTGACTCGTAAAAAAATCTACACTCCTCCAGAAGGAGAGTCGTTACTACGCCGGCTTCTTACGAATTGGCAGGAGTACTTGCATAAGGAAGATGGCATTGATCCTCTTATTAAGCTTGCGATTCAACATTATCAATTTGAAGCAATACATCCTTTTTCTGATGGTAATGGAAGGACAGGGAGAATTGTCAATTTGTTATACTTAATTGATAGAGGTCTTATTGATGCTCCTGTTCTTTATTTGAGTAACTATATTATCGAACATAAAACGCAATATTACGAGAAGTTGCTGAAGGTCACCACTGATGAAGCTTGGGTAGATTGGGTGTTCTTTTTTTTGAAGGCCGTTCAAGAGACGTCAAAATGGACTACAATGAAAATTTTTGCGATTCAAGAGCTGATAAAAGATGCGCGTGATTTGATCAAAGCTAAGGCTCCCCACATTTACAATAAGGAACTAGTCGAACTCTTGTTCGTCCAGCCGTATGTGCGGATTTCCAATTTAGTTGAAACTAATCTTGTGGGGAGAGATACAGCCTCTAAACACCTCAAAATTCTATGTGAGATTGGGTTTCTAAACGAAATAAAAAGAGGAAGAGAAAAATTGTTCATCAATCATCAGTTTCTTAACCTGCTTAAGCAAAAATGAGAGTCATTCACGCTGGAAGTTTAAATGAGCGAAAAGAGAGTAAATTAGAATGAGGAAATTATTTTTATTTGCATTTATTTCATGGTTGCTACCAATAAAAATGGTCTTTTCCATGAATATCCAGGGAATTGATGTGATTTATGCGCCTCCCACGGCTGAAGAATTTGTAGCCTTAAGAGCCGCTGCAGGGATGCGGGAAAGGAAGGTTGCCAGCGCTGAAAAAGGAATTTCTAATTCTTTGTTTTGGATCACACTTCGCAGTAACGGCAAACTCATTGGGATGGGAAGAGTGGTTGGAGATGGAGGCACTGTCGTGCAAATTACCGACATTGCCGTCGATCCGGAGGAGCAAGGAAAAGGCTATGGCACCTTTATTTTTGATCGGATTCAGCAGTATATTCTTGCGGAAATCCCGGATGATGCTTTTGTTTGTCTCTTTGCTGAAACAAAAATCGCCCCTTTTTATCGAGCCAAAGGATTCGAGTTTTCTCAGGAGAAGTGGCCTGGTATGTATTGGCCATGTCTGGATAGAATTAAAATAAATGCCCAAAAAATAAAGGAGTGATGGGAATTTAATATGACGATGACGATGCAAGAGATTTCAGACCGTTTTGAAATAATGGATTTGTTAGTTGATTACTGCTCCGCTATAGACAGCAAGTATATGGATGCTCTCGATCTCATTTTTACTGACGACGCACGCATCGACTATTCAAAAGCAGGTGGGCCAAACGGCAACTTGAAAACGATCAAAAGATTCCTGGTGGAAAATTTAGGGGATTTGCCACGTCAACATATGATTTCCAATTTCAAAATACGGATATTTGGAGATTTGGCTGAATCCCGCTCTCTTTGTCACAATCCATTAGAACTACCGAGCCAAGGAGATATTCTTGAGGTGGCATTTTGGGGGCTTTGGTACAACGATAAGCTCGTTCGCACAGCTAAGGGTTGGCGCATTAAAGAAAAAGTGACTCAGCCTTGCTATAACTGGAAGATTCAAAGAACCAATTCTTAAATTCGAGACGTCGTGCATAGGATGAGACCGTTGCACAACTCTCACCCATCATCGCTGAAACCAGAAGAAAAATAACAGGATGATAGGATGGACAGGATAAGAGAAATTTTTGCCGCAAAGCGGCAGCGGCGAAGCCGCCGTTTTATTCCCATCCTGACCATCCTATCATCCTGTTATTTTTTTCT
>CAJCIW010000093.1 GCA_903970455.1 Verrucomicrobiota bacterium
AACCAGATGCGCCATCTAGACACACTTTGAGAAGATCTAGGGCTTGTTTGAAGTCGGCAGGGATCGGGGCAGTGACGTTGATCTCTTTCCCTGTCGAGGGATGGTTGAAGAGAAGCCGATAGGCATGCAGCAAATTGCGATGCGGCTTGTAAGGACAGATAAATTTCTTTCCGTATTGGACATCTCCGAGGATGGGATGCTTGATGCCGCTTAGGTGCGCTCGAAGCTGATGCGTCCGGCCGGTATAGGGCTCGCAGCTCACGACGGATGCTGTTTTCCCCTTGGCTAAACATTTCCAATACGTGATGGCCCGTTCCCCATCTTTTTGATCGGTAGACGCATAAACGGTCTGCCCTTGATAACTGTATTTTTTGCCGAGAAAATTATCGATTTTGCCTTCCTCCTTTTCCATCACACCGTCGACAATCGCCAAATAAAGCTTGCGAATACCCCGCTCTTTGAAAAGCACGAGCATTTTCTCTTTTGCAGAAACCGTTTTTGCAAGGATGAGGATGCCTGTGGTTTCTTTGTCTAATCGATGAACTAAATGCTTCCCGGGAAGTTTTAGACTCCGTAGATCGGAGACTATTCCTGCAGGTTTATTGACAATCAGCAGTTGATCATCTTCATAGAGCACAGAGAGAGGCGCGGTTTTCTTTTGCAGCCCTGCAAGATTCAAAGCGACAATATCGTTCTCTTCCAGGACGTATGAAGAGAAGATTTCGATGCGCCCGTTGACGGTGCAGCATTTCCCGTCGATGGCCCGCTTTAATGTTTTTACAGAAGGAGCTTCACGACAATTTTCTCGTAAAAATTGAAGCAGGCGCATCCCTGCTTCTTTTTTACCGACCCGTTTACGATCCATGATTTTCTAAAAAGTCGACGAGAAGGCGGATGCCGACTCCTGTGGCCGCAGTAGGATGGTACACCTTAAGCTCGGAAAGATACGCCGTGCCTGCGATGTCCAAGTGCGCCCAGGGAATCGATTTTTTAACGAAATATTGGATAAACATCGCCCCCGATCCAGAGCTCGCTTTGCGCGGACCCGAATTCTTGATGTCGGCGATAGGCGATTTGAGGTACTCCTTATATTCTGGATATAAAGGAAGCCGCCAGAGTCGTTCGTGGGTGCGCTCTCCCGATTTTTCAAGCCGTTTGGCCAGGGCGTCATTGTTGGAGAAAAGGCCTGTCGCTTCCTCTCCAAGAGCAATGATGACCCCACCCGTGAGCGTGGCAAAATCGATCATTTGGCTGAAATGATAATTTTCCTGAAGATAAGAGATCGCATCGGCCAAGACGAGCCGTCCCTCGGCATCGGTGTTGGTGATTTCGACCGTCTTACCCGAATGGCTTTTGTACACATCACCAGGTTTATAACTGGCGGGCCCAATCGCATTTTCAGCGAGGGCAAGAACGCTGATCAAATTGACCTTGAGATCGAGCTCTGCTGCCGCTTGAATAATGCCTAAAGCAACCGCGGCCCCTGCCATATCGCATTTCATCGTCTCTATACCCGACCCGCCTACTTTGAGATTAAGACCGCCGGTATCAAACGTGACCCCTTTCCCGACGATTGCGGTCTTTTCTTTTGAATGGGGATCGCCGTGGTATTCAAGAATGACGAGCGCCGGATCGCGCGTCGCTGCGCGACCAACCGCTAAAATCAGCCCCATTTTTTCTTTTTCCAGGGCTTTTTTGTCGAGGATCTTGGTTTTGACTTTGGAATACTTTTTTTCGAAATCTTTGGCGAGCTTCTTAAAAGTATCGATATTGATATCGTCGGCATTGCCATTGACGAGGTCGCGCACAAAATTCACGGAATGGACGACCTTTTCGGTTTTCTTCAATAGGACGCTGTCCTCCTTATTCAAACCGCAAAAACAGACCTTCTCTAAACCCGAATACTCCTCCTCTTTGTTCGATTCCCCCTTTAATTGATCAAAACGATAGTTCGCGAGCAGCACGCCCTCCTCGACAGCCCGGCACGCGATCTCCCATCCGATCAATTCGGTCTCGGGGAAAAGAATATTCCCGCTTTTCATTTTTTTGGCGCGCATCGCTTTGACAGCAGAGGCATAAGCGCTGCGCAGGGTGTCTGGAAGGCAGCTTTTCTTATCGCCAAGGCCTAGCAGTAGCACGCGCTTTTCTTTTCCTTCCCGCCGATAGAGCAGCAGACATTCCCCTTCTTTTCCGTGAAAGTCTCCGGATGCAAGAGGGAATTGCGCTATGCCTTCAAATTCTTTAGAGGCGCAGGCGACCTGAGCCTCTTTCTTATCCTGCCAAAAGGGCACGACTACTACGTCCGCAGGTTTGCGAGTATTATGACTGGGCGCCGAACTGATCTGCATATATAAGTTTTTTCCTAAAAGGGTATTTCATCCTCAGCAAATGCTGGGTCGGCCTTGCCTTGTCCATGAGAGATTTCATGCGCAGCATGGGCCATTTCCTGATGCGGACCTTGCTGAGCAGCATGTGTTGTCGCCTCACCCTCGTTGGAGGATCCGCCAGCGCTATCCGGACGCCCAAAGGGGCTGAACAGAATATTGTTAGCTGTGATGCTCATGGAAACTTGGGGACGGCCTTCTCGATCCGTGAAGATTTCCGGTTTGTTCAATTCGCCGACGACGATGATCGGGCTCCCTTTTTTGAAATAGGGGATAATATTATCGAATTGTTCTCCCCAGATCGTCACTTTCCACCAGATCGTCTCATCTTTGCCGCTGCGCCGCGCCCGGGCTGCGACTCGGAGGGTCGTTACTTTTTTACCGGACGAAGTAAACCGCACTTCCGGATCCGCTCCTAAATGCCCTGCAATCGTGATTTGATTCATTGTCTTGCCCTCTAAGAAAATTGGATTTTCCTGTATTATTCTCTTCGTATACAAAATTCTCAAGAACTTTTGAAGGAAACATTATGGAAAAAGAAATTAGCTCCATTTTAACAGAACACAGCCCCAAAGCAATAGGCCCCTACTCCCAGGCCGTCGCCGCGGGCTCCTATAACGGACTCGGCCATAAACTTGGATTTTATGCCCCGAATTTTTTCGTGTGACAAAGCGTGGAGCTCGAAGCCATCTTCCTGCCAGCTGGCGAGAGCGAACGCGCAGTCAGACGGAAAAAGGCGGGAGCAGAAAATCCAAGTTTATGGCCGAGTCCGGTATATCTCTTTATTTCAGGACACCTCCCAATCTATCCAAAAACGGGAAAAATCCCCGATTCAACCAATCAGGGCCAGACAAAACAACCCCTTGATAATCTGGAAGCGATTTTGGCGGCAGAAGGCCTGACGACGAAGGATGTGGTGAAAACGGAAGTGTTCTTAAAGGATATGCAAGCTTTTCCAGAAATGAACGCCGTCTATGCGGAGCGTTTCAACGATGCCATAAAGCCCGCGCGCGTCACCATCCAGGCTGCAAAACTCCCCATGGATGCACGCATAGAAATTTCTTGCATCGCTTTGAGATAAGGAAATGAGTGACACAAAAAAACGAACAATCACCTATAACGGATTGGAATTCCCAATCAGGCTCTAAGCCGAACTGCCTTGAAGTATTTCGATCTCAGAAACCACATCCGGGTTGGACAGATTAACGTGATTGTGATAGGCAAGAATACATTGGCTGCTATTTGATTCTAACATTTTAGTATAAGTTTCTTTCCTGGTAGGTAAATGGGTGGCTAGATCTGCATCAATGCACAGAATAACGTCAGGTTTTTCTTGTTTTGAGCTTTTAATATCTTGGAAGTATTCAGTTTCTTCCTGATAGACAGAAACTTGAGCATTCGGAAACAACCTCTTAAAAAAAATGCTAAACTCGCTGACTGCTTGGTCTTCATATTCATATTTTTTATCAACAAGAACAATTTGACGAACATCGTAACCTGCTTTTGCTAGGCCCACACCAACAGAAAGTTCTTGATAGCAGTCCCCTGAACCAAAGCTGTAAAGGGTAAGCAGCTTTTTCTGATTAAACACTTGAGTCACCTTATCGCACAATTTATCCTCAATGAGTTGTCTCTGCTCCCTGCCCATTGCCTGTGAGCAATTGCAAGCGTAAATAGGGTAAATACGCATCTTTAGATTTGAATTAATTTGGAGAGGTCTGTTTCCGGAACAAAATGAGTGTAGAAACGACCCTTTACGTCCCTTCCAAACCCTCTCATCAGTTGAAAATCTTTTAACAAACATTCCCGGGTAATAAAAGGAAATCCTGAAGGCGCTGGTTGAGCCATAATAAATCCCAATCAAATTTTGATAAGTAGATTTTAACATCTTTCGCAATTAATTAAAACATCGATAACACGTCCTGGAGAAATATATAAATTGATAGAAACAAGTTTTTTACAGGGAAGAGAAATTCGAGTTCCTATACAAAATTCTCACTGGGAAAATAATTTAAGGAAAAGAGGTTAAAATGTCTTCGCAAAA
>CAJCIW010000094.1 GCA_903970455.1 Verrucomicrobiota bacterium
AACTCGTGATGGCGATAAGAAGAAGAGTTGCGCTCGTCCGATAAGAAAAAAAGAGGCGAAAGATGAAGTTAAAGAATAAGGCGGCCAATGCAAAATGAAAACCGGAAATGGCGAGAATGTGCTGGAGTCCGATTTTTCCAAACTCTAAACTTAAAAGGCGCTCGTCAATGTCGCCCGTTGCAAGCGCATTGAGAAATGTGCGCGCATGGGGATCTTCAATCTTTCCTTTTAAATATTTGGAGAACCTCTTTTTTGTATTGAATCTCCACTGGGATAAATTAAGAGGAGAATCTGGAATCGCAGTCCAGTTCCTATTTTTTTCCGGCTTTAAAACAAAATGGTAGTCTCCTTTTTGGCAAAGAATACCATCAATGGCGTAGTCGGTGTTTCCGGGAGGATGCTTGCCGTATAATGGAAGGTAGAGGTGGCAGGGGAGATTAGCGTACATCTTTCCTTCACCATCAAACCTCTTCAAAGTTCCTTTGTAAAGCGTGGAACGATTGAAAGGGGAAGATTGTATTTTGACTTGATCGATGTGGAAAATGGCTGTACCTGAAATTTTTTCGTGTGGAAGGAGGGTCTTGGGGCACCGATAGGAGGCGGAGAGAAAGGAAGCCACAAAACAAATTAGTGCCGCTGCCCAAATTTTCCGTTTAGAAGAAAGAGTCAACAAAACGAAGGTTAAGAACAAAAACCAGTGGGTACAGAAGCTTGCTGCTGCGCCGAGAAAAACACAGAGTCCAAAGAAAAGGGCAGGATTCCTTTCCCAAAAAACTTGAAAATTATTTTTTGGAGACATCTTGATCAATGGGCCGAGTGATCAGTCGGACACCTCGTTCGCCGGTGAACATGGTTGCTGCCCATTCGAACATCACACCTAATCGGTTTCGGAATCCAATGAGGTAAATGATATGCACAAAGGCCCACATAAGCCAGGCAAAAAAGCCGCTGAGTTGGAGTTTGCCGACCATTGCAATCGCTTTCGCTTTACCAATTGTTGCCAGGCTTCCTTTATCAAAGTAGACAAAAGGGTGCCGCTTCTCTTTGGGGGTCGCATTTTTAATGAGCTTGGCGGCATAACGGCCTTGCTGCACGGCAACAGGAGCGACTCCAGGGAGAGGCTTTCCCTCTTTGTCGATCGAATGGGCTGCATCGCCGACTACGAAGATTTCAGGATGATCGGGGATAGTTAAATCGGGGCCGACAACGACTCGTCCTGCGCGGTCGAGAGGAACGTCGAGTGTTTTGAGCATAGGGGAGACCTGATTTCCGGCTGCCCAAATGATGTTCTTCGATCCGATGAAGGCATCTTCTGTCTTCACCCCTGATTCATTGATCTCGATCACTTTTTTGTTTGTGATTACTTTAACCCCCATCCGTTCTAAAGCTATCCGCGCTTTTTCCGCAAGATGGCTCGGATACATGGGAAGAATTTGGGGAAGGGCTTCGATGAGGTAAATCTTCGCCTCTTCCGGTTTTATTCTCCGGAAATTTTTGAACATCGTCTTGTTGGCGATTTCGGCAATCGCCCCGGCCATTTCAACTCCTGTCGGTCCGCCGCCGATGATCACAAAATTTAAATACTTTGCTGCCTCCTCGATGCTTTGAAGGCGTTCCGCTTTCTCAAAAGAAATGAGAAGCTGCTCGCGGATATTCAGAGCGTCTTTGATTGTCTTTAAACCCGGAGCAAAAAATTCCCAATCCCCATGGCCAAAATAAGAATGACGCGCACCAATACATACGATGAGAAAATCGTATCCGTGGACATCTCCATTCAAAAGTGTGATCTGTTTGAGTGTTTTGTCGATTTTGACTACTTCCGCCATGATCACGGCTGTATTTTCCTGATTTCTGAGAATTTCACGCAGAGGCGTCGCAATTTGTCCGGGAGAAAGGGCGGCTGTTGCAACCTCATAAAGCAGGGGCTGGAAAAGATGATGGTTGGTCTTATCGATTAGAAGGACATTGAGCTTTGCGTGATTTAAAGCCTTTGCGGCAGTCAGCCCGGCAAACCCTCCTCCAATGATGACGACTTTCGTATATGCCATGGCCCTCTTCCAACTGCGAGCGATCGTCATTTTTTTCGAAACAGGATTAAAAAGCAATTTCTTCTGTGCCGTTCTCAAAAAAGAAAGGAGCTGATAAAGTCAGAGCATTAAATATTAAGAGGATGTCTACAAAGTGAGGCTTCGTCGAGTTTTCGAGATTTTGGCCGCTTTTCGATTCACAATGTGTATAAAGCACCCTGGTTCCCAAAAGGATCGTAAATGTATTTAGTCCAAGACCTTTTTGATAAATATGGCGTACACCTCGAACTGCAATGGATCGCAGGAAAAAAAGGGATAAAACGTCCCATCAAAGTTCCCGAGGTTCATCGTCCTGGCCTCCCGCTCTCGGGCTATATGAAAAACTATGTTAGCCAGCGCATTCTTATTTTTGGCAATGTTGAAACCGTTTATTTAAAGGATCTGGGGAAAGAAACACGCATAGAAAGACTGCGTAGCATTCTAACTCCCCAGACGCCGGCTGTGATCGTCGCCGGGCGTTTTCAGCCTTCCAAGGAATTGATTTATTTTTGTGAGCAGGATGGGATCCCTCTGTTCAAAACAGGAATGCCGACGATGAATCTGCTTAGCAAGATGACATTGCTTCTCAACGAGGAATTCTCGCCGACGATGACATGCCATGGCACCCTTGTCGAGGCATTTGGCGTCGGTATTCTCATCCAAGGGGATTCATCGGTAGGCAAAAGCGAGGCTGCTTTAGGATTGATCGAGAGAGGCCATCGGCTCATTTCGGATGATGTCGTTAAAATTCGTCTCCGCGATGGGGCGTATTTGGAGGGGTGTGGCCCCGAATTGACAAGACACCTAATGGAGATCCGCGGAATTGGAATTATCAATGTGGCCCATCTCTATGGAGCTGTGTGCGTGCGCGATCACAAAACTGTGGAGTTGATAGTCAAGTTGGAAGAGTGGGACGATCGCAGATTTTACGATCGGATCGGCCTGGATGAAAAATACTGCGATATCCTTGGTGTCAACGTGCCTTACCATATCCTGCCTGTGAAGCCTGGCCGTGATGTGGTGTTATTAATTGAGACAATTGTTTTGAATCATCGGTTAAAAGAAATGGGTTATAATTCTGCCAAGGAATTTAATGCGAAATTGCTTGAGACAATTTCAAAAAAGCAAAACGAAAGGAAGAAAGTCCGTGAAACTGTCTCGCAAACTAAGAATTAAAAATGCTCTTGGATTGCATGCTCGCCCTGCAACGGTGATCGTGAAGGTGCTTCAAGGGACAACATCTCAGGTTTCTTTTACCTATCGGAAAGAAACGATCAATGCTAGAAGCATTATGAGCATTCTTATGCTCGCGGCAGCCAAAAATTCTCTGATCACAGTCGCTGTCGATGGAGAAGATGCTGAAGAAACGATGCAAAAAATTGTCGAAGCTTTTGAAACCCAGTTTGGGGAATGAGGGTATGAAGAATCGGGAAGAAATTCTGATCCGGGGAGTTCCAGTCAGCGAAGGCATCGCTATTGGCGTCCCTTTTTTCTTGCTCCCCGCTGAAAAAGAAATTCCGGAATTCCCGATTTCTTTGAAAGAAGTCGATGATGAGATTGCCCGTTATCGCAATGCTCTCTATTCAAGCCGGGAAGATTTGACCCAATTAAGGGATGATCTCGCTATGGAAGCCGCCGATGCGGCCACTATTCTCGATTCCCATATTTCGATGTTGGACGATCCTTTGATGACCGTGCATATGGAAGAAAAAATCCGGCAGATGCTTCAGAAGCCCGAGTCTGTTTTCCATACTGTCATGACAGATTATGAAAAGCGGTTTTCACAAACCACGAACCCCTTTTTTCAAGAGCGTCTCGTCGACGTGATGGACCTTGCCAAACGCGTTCTGGGTCATTTGTGCCCCAGTAAGGGACATTCTCTAAACAGCGTCCCTTTTAATTCGATTGTATTTGCTAAGGAATTGATCCCTTCCTACACCGCGTCCGCCGAACAATGCCGTGTTGGAGCATTTGTGACCCAGTTGGGAGGAGGAAATTCCCATGCCGCTCTCATTGCGAGGGCAAAAGGGATTCCCTATGTGGCTTGCGTCGATGTTGCAGCCCTTCAAGACATCTCTTCCCGCTCTGTCATTGTCGACGGCCAGACAGGAGATGTCATCTTCAATCCTGCCCCCGCTACCTTGGAGAAATACAAACAGCGCAAAACTTGCCTTAAAACTTCTATGCAGCTCCTTCATAAAGAACTTCAGTACGATGCGGAAACGATCGACGGCTGCGCGATTCAGGTTTATGCCAACATCGGAAATATCAGCGATCTGGACAATATCCAGCAGCTGGGCGCCGAGGGAATAGGGCTTTTTCGGACGGAATATCTTTTTTTCCAAAATCGACAGCTGATCGCCTCGGAAGAAGACCAATATCACGCTTATGTGAAATTAATCCTCGCCATCAATCCATTGCCTGCGGTGATCCGTGTCTTCGATGTGGGAGGAGACAAAATTCCTGAACTTTTTGCGGAAGGGGAGAAGGAGCCTAATCCTGTTCTCGGTTGCCGAGGGATTCGATTTTTACTCCGCCATAAGGAGATTTTTAAAATTCAACTCCGTGCGATCCTGCGCGCAGCGATTCATGGGGATGTCCGGATCCTTCTTCCATTAATTTCGGATGTCCATGAACTAGAAGCGTCTCAATCGCTCCTCCACGAAGTCGCTCAAGATTTGTTCTCTGAAGGGATTCCGTGCAGGGGGGACATCCCTATTGGGTGTATGATTGAAGTCCCTTCCGCTGTACTCATCTGCGATGCGCTTGCCAAACGGTCCGATTTTCTGTCCATCGGTACGAATGATCTCGTCCAATACACTCTCGGCATCGACCGCAGCAACCCGGCGATGAGCGATTTCTTCTATCCTGCCCACCCAAGCGTACTAAGGATGATCAAGATGGTCATTACGGAAGCCAAGCGGTACGGAAAAAGCGTGACGATTTGCGGAGAGATCGCCTCCAATCCCCTTTTTATACCCCTTCTTCTCGGCCTGGGCGTCGACCAGCTCTCCTGTTCTCCCCGCTATATTCCCGTTGTCAAACGCTCGATTCGGCAAACCAGCTTGATCGCCGCTTATGAACTCGCCGGAAAAATCCTGGCGATTGACTCAACAAAAGAAGTCTCACGCGTACTCATGGAAGCTTATAATAAGGTAACCGAACCTCTTTAAAGGAAAAAAAATTTATCAAGAAAATTTCATTTCAATTCTTTTCATTTATATTCCTGCTGCTTTCGATAAATTGCATAGCTGATTGTTCGAAAAATGAGATGCATTTTATTCCATGTCCAAAGACCTATGTTACGCCTGAACAAATCGTCTTTCATGAAAATGCAATTTTTGTCCAGGTGAATGGTATGGTTATGCAAACGCAAAGTATTAGTGTAGACGAGCAAGGCATCTTCTTTGCAGATGCAAGAGATGGAGACTGCGGCGCAATGCAGTGGAAATGTGTAAAGCCCATTGTTCCAGGAATTCCATGCGACAGATGCAACTGGATATGGCATAGTTGGTGTACCAACTGTGGAAAGTCGAGATGAGTATTGAAGAATAAATGGTTATGGAGTTTGATCATTGCAGTACCGGCTCTGTTAGCGGGATTTTTTTTCCCAAATTTATCTCTGTACTGGACAAAAAATAACTTGATGAAGACAACTCGCTGAAGAGCGATCATATCTCGTTGACTTTCAAACAGCGAGGTATAATGAAACACATCAGCGAGTTGCAAGCAACTTTATCCAATTTTTTCGATTGGCACAA
>CAJCIW010000095.1 GCA_903970455.1 Verrucomicrobiota bacterium
TGGCTCAAGCGGTTGATCTCGTCAGCCTTATCTTGCACATCCTGGGGAATCGCATTCTGAGCGTACTGCACAGTTCCTGGAACGTTCAGGTCAAGGGAATGCATACTGGTACCGGTAGTGTTAGAGGTAGTGACCTCCCCAGCCCCGCCTCTGCGTCTGCCTCCCAAAAACCCCTCAAAAATATCTTCCCATGGCCTTGCATCATCTAAATCGGGGTCGGGCAGATGAGGTCTAGGCCTTCTCCCATCGCTGCTCGAAGTCGCAGGTTCGGTTCTTGTCGTGTCAGCCGGTTGATTTCCTCTACCTGAAAATAGTCGATAAAAAGTATTCACAGTTGTCAACTGGCGCTGAAAACTAATCACTCTATTGCACTCCCGGATCATCTCTTCCCGCATCACTTGTGCTGGCCTAAGAGGATGATTTCCGCCAAATTCGTTGATGTAATTTTGATCGACGGTGAAGAAAAGATCCCGAACTTGGGGGGAAAGGCGTTGATACCTGTTTTTCACCCCATTAAAATCCCATGAGGTAACCGCTGAATCGGTGTTATTTTCAATCACTGTTAAAAATTGTGTCACTTCGTTGACGCGCCGTTCGATCTCCCGAGGAGTGGTCCCGCTTCCCATCGAGCTAAAGGCGCGGTAGTACATGCGGACATCCGCATAAGCGTGGATAAAAAATTGACGGATCGTATGAGGGATCGTAGATAGCCATTCGCAACAGCCATTTCCAGCTTTTACAACCAAACGGCCATTCCAATCGGTTGAGGATGGACCGCTCGTTTCTAACGGGGGAATGTGGAGTGTGTAATCCAAGGGTGAAACGGCTCTTGGTTGAGTCGACATAAAAACCTCGATTTCTAATAAAAAAATTAACTTGGAAAGAACATATCAAGTTAAGAAGATTTAAAGAAGCCAAAAATAATTTTACGCAGAATGTAAAACCAAATTTTTAATTTATTACATCATGTGGTATCGGCGCCGCGGAACGCTCTCCTTAAGTAGTGCAGAATCTCATCATTTAGCGCGGTATCGATACCTAAATTTTCACGGCGGATCTCCCCCAGCGCCAGGACCGCATTGCAGGCATCTTGCAGCAGAGGTTGATTAACCCCTGCCTGTTTCAAATAACTCCCCGGACAGGGAATATTTCGAGTCGTTCTGGCCCAAAAAGTTGCAAAGTCGAGATTGATCGAAATCCCCTAATTGAAGTACACCAGATAAGATGAACGACGTCCTGCCGGATAAAATCGGCCAATATCAGATCCTTAAAAGCCTTGGGAAAGGGGGCATGGGGGAAGTATTCCTCGCGTATGACCCTTTGTGCAAACGGCATGTTGCTTTAAAGCAGATCCGTCAGGAGCTTAAGGCGCATCCCATCATGAAAGACCGTTTTTTAAGGGAAGCCCGCGTCGCCGCCCAGCTCACCCACCCTTCAATCATTCCCATTTTTTCCATCGAGCTGAACGATGGAATTTATTATACAATGCCCTATGTCGAAGGGGAAACGTTAAAACAAGTTCTAAAACAGAGTTTTCAAGAAGAGAAGGAGGGAGAAGTCCAGCATCCCATCGGATCTTCCATTCTCGCTTTGACACGGATTTTTTTAGCTGTTTGCGAAGCGATTGCTTATACCCATTCAAAAGGAATAGTCCACAGGGACATCAAGCCCGATAACATCATTGTGGGAAAGTATGGAGAAGTCCTCCTGCTGGATTGGGGCCTCGCCGATTTCTTCGGAAAAACTGAAGTCGTTGTCGAAGAGGAAGAAGAGGAACCGGCTCTCTACAAAGATCTCACAAGACCAGGAAAGGTGCCGGGAACTTTGAATTACATCGCGCCGGAAAGAGCGCGGGGAGAGCCTTCGGAAGCGGCAATGGACATTTATTCCCTCGGCGTCATTTTGTTCCAGCTTCTGACCTTGCGCGTTCCTTTTCACCGCACATCCATAAAAAATCTCCGCAAGAATATGCAATCGGAAAGGGTCGCCGATCCTCTCGAAATCGCCCCTTATCGCGATATTCCCCAACATCTAGCCGACATCGCCAAGAGATGTTTGCGTTATTCCCCTGCAGATCGTTTTCAAAGCGTCGATGAGATCATCGCCGAATTGAAATCGTTCCTCGAGGGAAAACCGGAATGGATCCCGATTGCCGAACTCAAGATCGATCAACCCAAAGACTGGGAGTTTCAAGAGAATATCCTCTTTGCCCGCCACACGGCAATCACCCGCTCTCCCGAGGTGATGGAATGGGTCAATCTCATGATCTCCAAGGGCTCATTCTCAGGTAATACGAAAGTCGAAACGCGTATTAAATTGGGACAAGAAAGCCAAGGGATCGGCCTGCTTGTGGGGATTCCTGAGGCGCTGAAGAGAAAAGACTTAAACGAGGGATACTGCGTTTGGCTGGGGAAAGAATGCCGTCTATTCCATCGCGATGTCGAATTGATGACAATCCCCAATGTGTATATCGACGATTTAGCGTGGCATGAGATTTGCCTCGAGAAAACCGATAACCATTTGTTCATTGAGATCGACCATCAGAAAATCTGTCATTATATCAGCCAAATTCCTCTGGCAGGCACTCATTTAGGCGTCTTGAGCCGCGATGCCGATTTTGAGATCGATCCGATCAAAGTCAGCTTGGGCAGTCAGAATGTGATGGTCAATTGCCTCGCCGTCCCCGATGCATTTCTCGCCAACAAGAATTACGGAAAGGCCCTCTTAGAATACCGGAGTATCGCCAGTTCGTTTGCCGGGCGCGCGGAAGGGCGGGAAGCTCTTTTCAGAGTGGGCGTCACTCTCTTGCAAGAAGCTTCAACCGTGAAGAAAAAACAAGAGAGAGAACGGCTGCATCTTCTTGCGCTCGATCAATTCGGCAAACTCCGTTTTACGACAGGGGCTCCTTTAGAATATCTCGGCAAATCTCTTGTCTACAAAGCCTCGAAAGAAATTGAAGAAGAGATCAAATGCCTCGAGCTCTCCTTGAGAAAATATCCGAAACATCCCCTCTTGCGCCTCATCCGGGAACAGATCGCATTCCGGCTGCATGAAACAGCTTCGAGAGAAAGAGTATCCGCCTATCACTTTGCCCTGCTCGCTTTGCGCCATCTTCCTCAAATTTTCCAAAGCCCCGAACATGCGGAGCTCATTTCCAGCTTGAAGCGGCATTTGGAAAAACTCCCTTTCTTTCTTCTGGCAGAGCCCGAAGAAGAACATTTAGCTTGCCAGCTCGCCTTCTGGCTGCACAAACCGATCACTCTTGTCGAGATGATCGAAACTTCCCATTCCCCTCTCATCATCGCCAACGCCTGTTTTGCCCTCTTGGCAATGGGCAAATGGGAATGGGTCGAAGAAAATCTCCATTATTTAGAAAATCAACAGGAATCATCTCTTGTTCAGACTGCCCTCCTTTATTTTCACAAAGGGATTAAACAGGCTTTTGAAGCCCTCTGCAAGAACCTTTCTCCTTCTCCGACAAATAGCCAAATGCGGTGCGCCTATTTTCTTTTCAACTGCGCTCTTCTCGATGGAAAAACTCAAAACTCTCTCCCCTATTTTAAATCTTTTCCCTCCACGCCATTCATCGATGCCCTACATATCCAGAGTTGTTTGATGCAGAACAAATGGAAAGAGGCGTTAATGCTCCTCGAAGCTTACTCCCCCGAGATGTTGAGCGATGAATACTCCTCCCTTTTTGTTCCTATGGGGTGTTATTTGGTTCACGAAGAAGGGGAAAAGATCGCCCAATCCCATTTTAGCGGTTCGATCGACCTCCCCCATCCCCCTACGACTATGCTCCTCAGCTATTATCTCCGCGGAAAAATCGAAGACAAGAAGCAAGCATTTCCCTGGGAAAAAATCTCCCTGTTCCGCCAGCTTGCCCTATATTACCATTGCGCAGGATCCCCTAAAAAAGAGAAAGAATTTTCCAAACGTCTCAAAATCGAAATAAAAAAATTAAAACTATGAACGATGAGCCCCCTCTCCGTATTACACTCCCCGACGTGAAAAGCAGCGAAATCGTCCACGAAGGGTATTTCAATGTCCGCATCGATCTGCTCCAGCTGCCCCACGGCCCCAAACTCTCCTACACTGTCTTGGAATTGGGCGCGCATGCCGCCGTCATCTT
>CAJCIW010000096.1 GCA_903970455.1 Verrucomicrobiota bacterium
TTTGAAAAATTCTAATTTATCAGAAATCGCCTGGTAGTATAGATCAGGACGGGTAATTGAAGTTGAGAAATCATTCCCCAATTCTTCTAAATTTTCCCCGCCGGGAATCAATTGAGAGGGATCTCCATTTTCCCTGAGCAACCGATTATATTCATAATTAACCATTCCCCGTATATTTGCCTTATGTTCAACATTGAGCTCATGAAGGGCGTAAAAATGGGTTTTTGTCGAGAGGTGAGTATTTGTAAAATCCTCTGTTTGCTTTGCGGCAGTTAAAGCTGAAGAACTAATGAAATTAGTATTTAAATTGAATTGAATAGCCATAGATATATTTGTTTGTTTAATTTTTATTATATTATATCAAAAATTGAAGATAATTTCAAGGATTGCGCTAACAGGATTGCCCTAACAGCGATCGAATGCAAATAAAATTTTTTATACGATTTTTGCGGAATTATAAATGAATCAGTTGCTATCCATGAAACTAGACGACTAAAATCTATCTATTTGATTTAGATTGGTCTATAAAAATAGACGGGTTTACATTGCACAAAAAAACGTCGAAAAGACCAGAATTAAAGATATAATTACTACATTCTATTATGAGGACGATTTTCTCGACCGACTAATCGTGATACACAGGTAAAAGGTTAAATACCACCCATTGCGGCTTTAATCATATCTCTGACCAATCTCCGCTCCGACACGCTTTCAGACGAGTAGAACCCATGTTGGGTATTGGCCTCAATTAAACGCTTTCGACCTTCTTCTGTTTTAGGCCCGGCGCTTTTACCTCCATGCAGTCTGCATCTTCCATTTGCCATGGCTGGCTGGCGGCATGGCTTATACTCATTGGTTCTTGCTTTTGCTCCGCATTTCTTGGCGAACATGGGCTTTCTCCTTCATTTTTGGCGATCCCCCCTCCCACCCCATTAAAATTATTGACGATAGCTTTCTCGGTAATGACAGCATGGGTCACGGTAACCTTCTGTTCACCTCCGCGGCGATAACGATTTAAAGCTTCGATGGTCTCATTGTGAAGCCGCAGAAGTTTAAAAGCTTTATTGGAATAATGATCTGCATGACACATCATATCTGCGGTTTCAGCCATTCTTAGGTTTGAAAGGCCTTGAGAAAAAAGGGCGCTAGCTTGAACTACCAATCGGGCTTCTACGCTATCTTTAGGCCGTAAATCGTGCATTGTCTGCAATATGACATTGTAACTATCCTTCTCACCACAAGTCGACTTTAGGGCTGAAACCCCAGCACTGAGGATTTGACAAGCCAATTCTGTATCTTTTATCCCCATGACAGATTTAAGAGTCTCTAGAAAATCAGTTGCTTTTACGCCGTTATCACTCAGCTTTTGCAATAGCCATGCTATGAGAAATTTTCCCTGCATCTCGTAAAATTTGTTGATCTGTGTAGTTGAGGAACTTTTCTATTTGCTTTAACCAGTCTTTCATTGTCATGACTTGGCGGTTCAGCGCTCGTAGTTCTGCAAAATCGATGAACATATTCACTAATCGGTCAAGTTTAGAGACCTCTTCTTGGCTAAGGTAGTTTTTCGCAATCGTCACATCGCTCTTTAAGATCTTCCTTTGAGGAGAATTTTTCCAAGTGTAAGTCCCATAAACGGCTTACTGCTATCAGCTCGCCCATAAATGATTTCAGCTGCTGTGTTACCGGTAGTGGCAAAATGAAGCTGGTTTTGGACGACTTGAAAAAATAATTGGGTTTCTTCAGCTTTGCTCTGATAGTCACTGCTGCATTCTTGGAACACATCTGTAATTTTTTGATAAGCCCTGCGTTCGCTAGCTCGAATCTCGCGAATCTTTTCAAGCAGTTCATCGAAGTAATCCTTTCCAAAAACACGCCCCTTTTTCAGCATTTGATCGTTAAGCACAAAGCCTTTGACAATGAATGCGCGAAGAGTATTGGTTGCCCATATCCTAAAATGTGTTGCTTTGATCGAGTTGACGCGGTACCCCACTGCAATTGCCGCGTCTAGGTTATAAACCTCAACTTCCCGTGCGACTTGACGTTGCCCCTCGATTTGAACTGTTTCCATTTTGGAAATAGTTGCCTCAGGGCTTAGCTCCTTACTTTCATAAATATTTTTTAGATGCTTTGAAATCGCCGGTATATTCACTCCAAATAACTCAGCCATAGAACGTTGAGTCAACCAAAATGTCTCCTCAGCAAAAATGACATCAGCAGTGACTTTTCCATCAGCCGCTGTATAAAGAATAATACGGTTCTGTATGTTAGATGGAGTGGAATAAATGTTCATTCAGAGGCCTAAAATAAAGGATGGATTTTAACAGTATTCGATCTTTTAGACCACTTAGAGTTTTTCGAGAGAAAGGGAATTTGTTGAGTATTGCTGTCCCATGAGCACCCCATTAGGGGTTTATTTTGGGATCAAATTTGATCTGATTTTAAGACAATTTCCATAGAGAAATGGGGGCGGCTGGCTCCTCCCTTCGGGAGCGTTCCGGTTCGCGACGAGTACGTCGCTCACTTCGAGTCCAGACGAAAGCCCCAGGCTGGCTCCTCTTTCGCAGACTAAAATGCCTTTGTAGGCATTTTTGTCTCTCTTCAAGAGCGTTCCGGTTCGGTCGCAGGCTCCCTTACTTCGAGTCCAGGCGCAAGCCCCAGGCTGGCTCCTCTTTCGCAGACTAAAATGCCTTTGTAGGCATTTTTGTCCGTCTTCAAGAGCGTTCCGGTTCGGTCGCAGGCTCCCTCACTTCGAGTCCAGGCGCAAGTGCCAAAGGGCACTTGCTCCGCCCACAAAAAAACCCCGCGTATGCGGGGTTGTTTTGGGGGCGGCTGGACTCGAACCAGCGTA
>CAJCIW010000097.1 GCA_903970455.1 Verrucomicrobiota bacterium
AAAACTTAATAATATTTATTTTAAACTGAGCGTGCCGGGATGCACAGCAAGAATCGGAAACCTTAATATCGACGAGCTCCAGTTCAATCTCTCTGCCACCATCCTTATCGCGCTCAACGTCCGAGTGAGATTCAGAGAATGGGGATTCTCCCAAAGAGCTTTTCAGCTTCATCGTTTTCCCAATTTTCAGGCTGTTTTGGGATGAAGAAAAACCTCCTTCTAAAACTCCGGCGAAAATTTTCTCAAATTTCATTGAAAATTTCTATGCAATAAAACTCAGTTGGCCATAAAATTGCAGCGCAATTATAACCCCTAAGGTAAGACGAGAGGACCCAAGCAACAGAGATGCGCAGTATTAGGTTAGATAAGTTAAAGAAAACGGTTAAAGAAGGAACAATCATTCCTGAGGTGAGCCTCCTGATTCCCGCGGGCAAATTTTTCGCCCTCCTAGGGCCGAGCGGCTGCGGCAAGACGACTCTTTTGAGGCTGATCGCGGGCTTGGACAAAGCGGATGGAGGGAAAATCTTCCTGGGAGATCAGGATATTTCCGACTGGCCGATCCATAAGCGGCCGATCAATATTGTCTTTCAAAACTATGCGCTTTTCCCCCACCTCGATGTTTTCGACAACGTCGCCTACAGCCTCAAGCTCAAAAAACTGCCCAAGCAGGTGATCGAGCAAAAAGTTCTCAAAATCCTGGAAGCCTTCCACCTCGAAAGTCATATCTACAAACTGACGAGCCAGCTTTCGGGAGGGCAGCAGCAGCGCGTGGCGTTGGCGAGGGCGATTGTCAATGAACCCGACGTCCTTCTTCTCGACGAGCCTCTCGCCGCCCTGGATTTTAAGCTGCGGGAAAGAATGCTCATCGAGCTGATCGAGCTGCAAGACAAATTGAAGACGACGTTCGTCTACGTGACCCATGATCAGTTTGAGGCGCTAACGGTTGCCGACCAGCTCGCGATCATGAATCACCGTGGAGAGATCGAGCAGATCGGCACGCCTAAGGAGATCTACGAATTTCCCCATACCTCGTTTGTTGCAAAATTCGTGGGGACAACAAATATTTTGAGCGGCCAACTGCGCCATCTGGATGGGGAGCCTGAGATCGAAATTCCTGAGCTCGGAACCTTGAAGATCTCCATCCCTCAGAAAAAAGAGTGGATGAAAGAAGGATGCGACATGATGATCAGCTTGAGGCCAGAAAAAATCTTCATCTCGAAAAAAACAGTAAAGAATTTTTCCAACACGCTTAAGGGCACTGTCCAATCGATCGTGTACCATGGCCGCTCCACGCAATACAACATTCTGCTCAAAAATCAGATGCGCCTTCAGGTGTTCGAACAGAATGAGGAGCATTTCCAGCAGGAAGTGATCGATTACGACAATGAAGTGAACCTCTATTGGCAAAAAGAAAACGTGGTCATCCTAGAAAAATGAGAATCAAATTCTTCCGCAGACCCCCTACTTCCGAGCTCCCCTTTTCCATCGGCGCACCGGCGATGATTTGGCAAGTGCTCTTTTTCTACATTCCCCTGGCAATCCTGGCGATCACGAGCGTGCTGAAATTCAATGAATTTGATGTTTTCGAAGGGTTTACTTTTGAGAAAATTTTCTTTTTCCTCCGCCCTCTCTATTTAAAAGTGATCTTGTCTTCGTTTCTCCTGGCTCTCGGAAATGCCATTCTGTGTCTTTTGATCGCTTACCCCGTCGCCTACTTTATCGCCTTTTCAAGCAAACGGTTTAAAAACTTCTTTCTCTTTCTACTGATCGTACCCTTTTGGACAAATTTTTTGCTGCACGTCTACGCGTGGTTCTTTGTGCTGGAAAAAGAGGGGTTTTTAAACAACCTGCTTCGCGGAATGGGGATCATTTCCGAGCCAATGAATATGCTCAACACCCCTTTTGCGATCATGATCATGATGGTGTATTACTACCTCCCTTTTATGGTCATGCCCCTCTACTCTTCAATAGAAAAGATGGAACTCCGCCTTGTCGAAGCTTCGCTCGATCTCGGCGCCAGCTGGGGCCAAACGCTGCGCCGTGTGATTTTGCCCCTGACGAAAAGGGGTTTAAAGGCGGGATTTTTTCTGGTCTACATCCCCTCTTTTGGAGAATTTGCGATCCCGGAACTCATGGGGGGAGACAAATGGATGTTCGTGGGCACTGTCGTGGCCAATTACATCCTTGGCGATGAAACGGGTTCCCTCGGAGCTGCATTTACCGTCGTCGCCTCCATTTTCTTACTCTTGAGCGCAGTGGGCCTCTACTGGGCGATCGACCGCTTAATTCCAGGGAGGAGCCATGTTACAGAGCACCCTTAAAACAGGAAAGTTCAGCGCCATCAGCACAACGGTGATCGTCATCGCGACTTATCTGTTTCTCTATGTGCCGCTGGCCGTTCTTCTCATCTTTTCTTTCAACACGGAAGCCTTTCCCTCTCCTTGGAAAGGGTTCACCTTGAAATGGTACCATGAGCTTTTCCACGCGACCCATCTTTGGGCGTCATTTCTCAATTCGCTGATCGTAGCGACCTGCTCCACCGCGATTAGCCTGACCATGGGAGTCTTTCTCATTTTCTACACAGCCCAGGGAGGGCGGATCGGCAAATTCCTGAACCTTTACTATGGGAACCTGATCATTCCCGAAACGGTGCTCGCCGTCGGGCTGCTGGGCTTCTTTACTTTGGTGTCGATCCCTTTGGGCCTTGTTTCCCTCATCCTGGCACACACCGTATTGGGACTTGGTTTTGTCGTTCCCGTTATCTATGCGCGCTTCCTCGAGCTCGATTACCGGATGACAGAAGCCTCCCTCGTACTCGGAGCGACCCCGGTTCAGACTTTTTTCAAGGTGACCCTCCCCTTGCTCCGCCCCTCTTTAATTGTTACGGGTCTCCTCATCTTCATGATCTCTTTCGACGACTTTGTCCTCTCCTATTTTTGCGCGGGCAGCACCTCGCAAACCCTTTCCCTTTTCATTTTATCGATGCTCCGCTCGGGCATCTCGCCGATGGTCAACGCTCTTTCGACTGTCCTGCTCCTCTTTAGCTGTATCCTCGCCCTTCTATTCTTTACCTTTTCACAAAAAACCCGCACGAGGATCTTTTGATGAAGAAATTTTTTATCCGCGGGGGCGTCATCTTAGGTTGGATTACTCTCATTTTCTGCACCTTGTATTGGCCGAAATGGAAAGTGATCCCCTACGACAGAAATACGATCAACATTTTTGCCTGGGGCGATATCCTCGAACCCTCCATTGTCTCAGACTTTGAAAAAGAGACAGGGATTAAGATCAACCTTAGCTATTACTCTTCCAATGAAGAACTTCTCGTGAAAATCAAGGCGACAAGGGGAGAAGGCTACGATTTGATCATCCCTTCCGATGATGCCGTTCACTCCCTCATCAAAGAGGAGCTTCTCAAGCCGATCAATAAAGAAAAACTTCCCTTTTTCGATTCGATCAATCCGAATCTGCGGGGGCATTTTTACGATCCGCAGAACACCTATTCGATTCCTTTTGAGTGGGAGATTTTTGGCTTTGGCATCGATAAAGAGTATTTTGAAAATCGCCCCTTCACATCTTCCTGGGGATTGGTCTTCGATCCCGAGTTTGTCGATTATAAGATCACGATGGAAAATGATCCCATGGACGCGACCAATTTTGCCGCGATCTATCTTTACAACTCCCTTTCCCCCTTGGATGCAGAAAAAGCAGAAACGATCCGTCAGCTTCTGATGGAGCAAAAGCGGTGGGTTGCCGCTTATGCCAATTTTCGCGGAGATTACTTTCTCGCGACAAGAAACGTCGCTGTCGTCGTCGCTTCGAGCTCTTATATCTTGCGCACAAAGAAGTTATTCAGCTTTGTTGACTTTGTCGTCCCGCAAGAGGGAACTTTCATCACCATTGAGAACCTCTGTATCCCCAAACCCAGTGAAAAAGAAGACCTTGTGTACCGTTTCATTAATTATCTCTATACGCCCAAGTCTGTCGCCGCCCATTTTGAAACTTATTCCTTCTTCCCTGCCACACTTCAGGCTATCGACTCTCTCAACATCGATGAATCCACAAAAAAAATCATTTTCTCCTCCCCAGAAGATTTTAAAAAATACCACTTTTTTAAAAATCTTCTACCTCCAAAAGAAACACGCGATCTTTGGGTTGAAATAAAAACCAAGAGTTATTAATTCCGATCGTGATAGAGTTTTGCCCTCTTTAGCGCGGAGTTTACGATGAGCACAAAAGTCGCCATGCGTCCATGGGTTCCCTCTTCAGTAGCCCAACAAGTATGTTCCCCGATCTTTCCCGATTCCCCTCTTAAATCTGACCAAACAGATTTTACTTATTCAACGACAAACGACTACGGCAAAAAAATCAACAAGCTCTTGTTTTGCAAACCCCGAGAAGGTTTTAGCAGCGATTTTTTTGAAAATATTCAAGAAATTGGGGCAATAGAAGGATTTGAGGTGATTGCCTCAGAAACTGTTCATTCTGTCCGCGATCCCAAATTACGCGCCGCCGACAACAACATTTTAGAACCTTCCTGCATTTCAACCCTGGAAGCCGCTATCGACCGATGTTACAAACGTGCCCTACATTTAAAAATTCATGCGGCTTGCCTTTCAGAAAATCCTTCTGTAAAAAATATGGGTATAGGCGTTGTTGCTCGTGAAAAGATGCATCGGAGGACTCATGAAGGGATCGGGGAAAAAAAACAAAGAGAATCCCGATTGTATTTTGAGGGGGGAGATAGCCTCCATCTGACTAACAAGTCTAATGCCACCCGATATCTTTTTGGCGAAGATTTAAGCATCGTGACCCATCAAGCTTTGCGGAAAATCAAGTGGTTTGATCCACCGCCAGAAGAGAGGAATACGGAAGTTTATTATAATGAAATCTGGATCTATCAAAAGTACAACGATCAAATTACCCCGGACTACTTGTCAGGTAAGATCGCTAATAAAATTGTCGAGAGCGGATTGGAGTTTTCGAAACAAATACCCGATAATCAAATATTGGGTGTGCTTGAAGAAATGCATCAGATGGGACTATTGACTCGTATTAAATTTTCGAGCCTAGAGGATAAAAAGAAGGGACGAGAGTTTGCCACTGAATATTTAGCCCAGCTAAATTTCGTTGTAAAAGAACTCTTCCCCGCAGAACTGAGATGCCGTGAAGACGAGGTGTTGTTCCTCCCTCAAATTGCTGGGCATCTCGACATGGCAATGGCACCCGGTCCCAAAGGATCGATTTTTTTACAGGACCACAATCTATCCGTTCGATTGCTAGAGTCGATAGCGGCAAATGCTGAAAAATTTGGTCTTTCGTTTGAGGACCTTGAACATCTCAGATCTTTCACCGAGACAACGATCTCCCTTGGGAAAGAGTTAAAGCCTCTATACGAGGAGACAAAAAACCGATTACAAGAGGCTGGTTACCATGTCATCCCCATGCCCGGCGCTTTTTATAGTTATCATAATAGCAACCCCTTCAATGTCAATTTCTTAAATTGCGTCACGGGATATTCTGAAAAAACAGGCCGCTTTTATTTGATCGCTCCAGGCACGAAGACAGATGGAAAAGTGGGGGAAGCGCTCATGGACTGCTATGTGGAGGCACTAAGATCGCATTGCAATGAGATCGCCGTTTATTTTGTTGGAAGAAGTCCTACCGATGAAAAGGATTTTACTGAAGCTGTCTACACAACGAACCGGCAAAATTCGCAACTTGGGCCGCATTGCCTAAGCTTCGAACTTAAAATTTCTCCCCATACGACTAAAACAACCTGAACAGGATCTGTACTGATTCCTCAACGGTCTGAAGATCGCTTCTGATGATCACGTCCGGAGCCGCTTTAGGATAAAGATACAAAGGTTGCTCCATCTGCAGATGGGAGCTGAAAAATTCAGCGATCGCTGCAATTTTAAAAAAGGGAAGAATCTCCTCTTTTAAAGGCGCCAGGAGCAATGTGTCAAGCTCCGGCCCCTTTTTTTTCGAAATTTCCAAATCGTAAAGGCTCACGAAATTCTCGAAGAGAAAAGCCCTGGCATAGTATTGCGGTCGTGCAGGCCGTGTAAGCCTTTGCGACCGATGCTTATCCCGTTCGATTAAAACCTCCAGCGGCGAATACACCAGAACCCGGACCACTTCGGAAGACGTCAATGGCAGCTGGGTATCCACAATCACATTCTTTCCTAGACGGAGCTGATCTTCGATCTCTTGTATGAGATACTCATCGGCATGGGCTTCAATTGAATCAAACTCAGACCGATGCCGTTTTCTCAATTCCCATGGATCCACGAGCCGGTCCTCACTCTTCAATCGTTCTATCAAACGCTGTTCGTATCGTTCAATGACCTGATCCCGGTCGATCAGGGTCCAATTGTTTTGGAGGTGTTGCATCAGATGATGAGCAAGCGTGGACTTACCTGCGCAGGACGTCCCATAAATACAAACGACTTGAGGAAGGGCAAAGCACTGGCTGCAGAGAATGAGAAAGATAAAGATTAGAGTAAAAATAAGAACCCCTCTGACAGCAAAGAATGGATCTTAACAAATCAGAGGGGAAAAAGTTACGCTTTTTTCTTATTGATGTAGTTGACGACGTCGCCTACTGTCTTGAGCTTTTCTGCTTCTTCTTCAGAAATCTCAAAGCCAAAACGCTCTTCAAAAGTCATAATGAGCTCTGTAAGGTCCAAAGAATCCGCGTTGAGGTCTTCGACGAACGATTTCTCTAAAGTGACATCATTCGCATCAACACCGAGTTGCTCGACGACGATATCGATAACTTCTTTTTCAATTGACATAGGCATTCCTTTCGGTTTGTTAATACACTTTCATAAATTACATGACCATTCCACCATCAACCGTGAGCACTTGCCCAGTGACATAGTCAGAGAGATGGCTTGCGAGAAAAACAGCGGCATTCGCAATATCTTGAGGACTTCCCATCCGCCCCATGGGGATTTTCTTCAGGACTCCTTCTTTTTGCCCGTCTGTCAGCACATCCGTCATACGGGTTTCGATAAATCCGGGAGCGATACAATTGACGCAAACGTTGCGCGTCGCAAGTTCAAGGGCTAAGGCTTTCGTGAAGCCGATCATTCCCGATTTAGATGCAGCATAATTGGCCTGTCCCGCATTTCCTGTCAAGCCGACAACAGAAGAAATATTGATAATTTTGCCGCATTTGGCCTTGATCATCGAGCGCACAAGCGCTTGGCAGGTGTTGTAGACAGATTTTAGGTTCACATCGATCACCTGATCCCAATCTTCTTCCGACATCCGCATCAATAGACCATCGCGGGTAATGCCGGCATTGTTGACGAGGATATCGATTTGTCCCCATTTAGCTAAAAGCTGTTGGACAGCAGCCTCGACAGAAGCTTTTTCTGAAACATTGACGAGGAAAGATTCAAATTTTTGTTCGGGAGAAATTCTAGCCTGCTCCATTTCGCTGAGCACCTGGGCAGACCGTTCCCCATTTGTTCCGAAGATAGCAACATCCGCTCCCTGCTTGGCAAAAGCTAAGGCGATCTCTTTCCCAATTCCAGCAGTGCCGCCCGTAATCAATGCTTTTTTAGCTGTTAGCAGCTGCATAAGACTCCATCAGTTTATTGATCTCTTCCAAATCAGCAACTTTTTCAATGCTACAGGTCGGCTCTGCAACGCCGATCCGCTTGTTCATCCCGCCCAAACTCTTTCCGGGGCCCATTTCGAAATAGATATCAATTTTGCTCTCCATGATTTTGCGGATCCCTTTTTCCCAACGTACAGGACTCACGACCTGATCGATGAGCGCTTCGCGCATCTGCTCCGGAGAAGCAATAAAGTCTCCAGGAACATTCATCACAATATCAATGGCGCTCTCGCGAAAGGGAACTGTCCCGATTTTTGCGGCGAGTTTTCGCTGTGCGGAATCCATGAGGCCGCTATGAAATGCTCCAGAAACTTCCAAAGGAAGGAGCCGTTTTGCGCCCTTTTGCTTCAAAGTCTGTGCGGCAAGGGCGATCGCATCAAGGGATCCGGCAATGACGACTTGTCCCGGGCAATTCAGGTTGGCGACCCACACAGGATGAGGCGGATTCAATTCACGCAGCACTGCTTCTACAGCTTCTTCACTCATGCCGAGGACCACTTGCATGGTGCCTTTCGTCTCTTCGCATGCGGCATGCATCGCCTCTCCCCTTGTCCGGACGAGACCTAAGCAATCGGGAAACGCTATTTTTCCGGCAGCTGTGAGAGCAGTGTACTCCCCTAAACTCAATCCGGCGCAAACGGTCGGCTTCAACTCAGGAAATTGGGATTGGACAACGCGCAAAATCGCGATACTGCAGATGTAAATGGCGATCTGGCTGTTCCTGGTCAGAGTTAATTCTTCAGCAGGCCCTTCGAAAATCAGTCTGGAAAATGAGCGATTTAAAAAGTGGTCGGCTTCTTCGAATGTTTGCCTGGCAAGCGGAAATTGTTCGTGAAAATCTTTCCCCATTCCCGGGTATTGGGCTCCTTGTCCTGGAAAAAGAAAAGCAAATTTTCTCATGAAAGCCTCTCTTTTTCCAAAGTGAGGATGGATGCTCCCCATGTTAAACCGGCTCCGAAAGCCATTAAAAGGATGTTTTCTCCTTCCCCTACTCCCTTTTCGCGCAAGAGTTCATCGAGGGCGATGCCGATAGAAGAGGCGGAGGTGTTCCCGTATTTATGGATTGTCAAGTAAACCCGTTCCATCGGAACGGCGAACCGCTTGGCAATCCCTTCAATGATCCGAATATTTGCCTGGTGGGGGACGATCCAGCTGATCTCGGATTCGCCCAGACCGACGCGATCGAGGCATTGCTTAGAGGCTTGTTCCATGCGCCGCACAGCATGTTTATAAGTTTCTTTTCCGTCCATTTGTAAATAATGCAGGTCTTCGCACAACGTTTGCGCGGAAGCCGGCTGACGACAACCTCCTGCAGGAAGGATCAATAATTCAGCGAGCTCGCCGTCCGCGCCTAAACAGACGTCCCGAACGACCAGACCGTCGCCCCGGCCGCTGACGACACATGCAGACGCGCCGTCGCCGAAAAGCACACACGTGTTGCGGTCCTTATAGTTGATAATCGAAGACAATTTCTCTGACGCGACGATTAAAACATTTTTATACAATCCAGATTCGATATAAGCTTTAGCTTGCGAGAGCGCATAGATATAACCTGTGCATGCCGCCTGGACATCGATCGCTGCAGCATTGACCGCTTTCAATCGGGCTTGTAAAAGGCAGGCTGTACTGGGGAAGACATAATCAGGGGTGAGCGTCGCTACGAGGATTAAATCGACCTCTTCTGGAGAGATCTTCGCTGCTTCAATCGCCTTCACAGCGGCTTCGTAGCCCATATCAGAGGTGTACTCGTCGCTGCGCGCCAGGCGTCTTTCCTTCATCCCTGTGCGCGATAGGATCCATTCGTCCGAAGTCTCGACCATTTTTTCAAGGTCAAGATTCGACAAGACGCGTTCGGGTAGATAGCAACCGGTGCCAATAATACGAGCTTTTGTCATGAAAAACAAATATTTATTATGTAAACTAGCAACAATTTTACCCCACCCATCTAAAAATGCAAAGCATTATTTCTTACCGTTAAGAAAAAATTTCATAAGCTCTGCTACAAGAATAATACGCTTTAGAGTATTTTAGAGTTATCTAACTTAAAATATCAATATGGCCAAATATCCCACTGACCTTGTGCAACTCATCGCTTTTTTTAAAAAACTACCTGGCGTCGGCACCAAGACTGCAGAACGTTTCGCGTTTCAATTATTTCATTGGCAAGATGCTGATCTCCATGTTTTTTCCCATCTTGTCTCGCAATTTAAAATTAAAATCACCAAGTGTGCCGAATGCAGCTGTTTGACAGACCAGGGCATTTGCCCTTTTTGCCAAAGTACCTCGCGGGACAAGAGCCAGCTTTGCATCATCGCTTCCCCCCGCGATGCCTATTCGATCGAAGAAACGGGAGCCTACCGCGGTCTTTATCACGTCCTAGGCGCACTGCTGTCTCCTATGGACGGCAAAACCCCGGAACACCTGAACCTGGAACAATTGAAAAAAAGAATTACAGACCTTCAAATTAAAGAAATCATTATCGCCCTTGACTCCACTTTGGAAGGCGATACGACGTCCCTCTTCCTTAAAGAAAAGATTCATCAGTGGGGCCTTCCCGTTTCACGGCTCGCCTTTGGCCTGCCCATTGGAAGCTCTCTCGACTTCGTCGATGGAGGCACTCTCGCTCGCGCCCTGACCGGCCGCCAAACTTTCTAGAACTTCCTTCCTGTTTTGACCGAGGCAATTGCAAATATTCCTTTCCTTTCTTTATACTCGGCAAACTCGATTTGAGTGGAACATTTTCGCCATGAGTAAAAAAATCCTCGCCTACCTGTCTCTTATCGCCTTCACATGCGCTCCCATGTATTCCCTGATGGCAGCCTATCCGAACTCCTCCGTCGAAGCCTTCGAGGATCGCAAAGTCGCCAATATCGAAGTCCAGCCGGAAAACCTGCCGCCGAACGCCTCTTTTGATCCGAAGAGTGTGATTTCCCGTCTGAAAACAAAAGTTGGCGATCCTTTTTCTCAATTGATTTTCGATAGCGATCTCAAGACCCTTTCCGACGAGTACGATCGTGTCGAGCCAAACATCCGCGTTCAAAATGGGGAGGTTTACGTCACGATTAGAGTTTGGCCGCGGCCGACCATCCGGACGATCAAATGGAATGGGAACACGCACATTAAAACAAGGACACTCCAAAAAGAACTTGGTGTCAAACCCAGCGCCGTTTTCAACCGGCAAGCCTTCAACAAAGCTTTCAACAAAGTCAAAGAATACTATATTAAAAAAGGGTATTTCGAATCGCAGCTGCAATACATTGTCGTTCCCGACACTAAGACCAACGAAGTGGACATCGCCATTGATGTGCGCGAAGGAAGATCCGGGAAAATCGACAACATTGTGTTTAAAGGATTCACGAAGAGCGAACGCAGTGAAATCCTCGGGATGATCTATACCAAAAAGTACAATCTTTTTACGAGCTGGCTGACCGGGGCAGGGATCTATAATGAAGAAGCACTCGAACAAGACAAGCTGACAATTGCCAACCTTCTGCAAAACCGGGGTTATGCCGATGCGAAGGTCGATATCTATGTCAGAGAAGCTAAAAATGAAGGAAAAATCATCCTCGAAATTGTTGCGGACAGAGGGGCTTTGTTTCATTTCGGGAAAATCAGCTTCATTGGCAATGGTCTCTTCACTGATGAGCAGATCGATGCTGTATTTCAAGCACGGCCCGGCGCTGTTTATTCCCCGGACCAACTCCGTGAGTCTGCCCAAGCGATTAAAGAGCTTTATGGGCGCAAAGGCTATATCGATGCGAATGTCCAGTATGAAACACGCCTTGTCGATAATGAACCTCTTTTCAATGTTTTATATCGGATTGACGAAGGGGAACAGTACAAGATCGGCATGGTCCGTGTCTTTGGCAACGTGCAGACAGAAGCCCGCGTCATTTTACGCGAATCTTTGCTCGTGCCTGGAGAAACGTTTGACAGTGCGAAATTGAAGGCGACGCAGCGCCGCCTGGAAAATATAGGTTATTTTAAGAGCGTGAATGTCTATGCGGTACGGACGCAGGACGATCAAGCCCTCGGAGAAAACTACCGCGACGTCTATATCGAAGTGGAGGAGACGACGACGGGCAATATCAGCCTTTTCTTTGGCTTTAGCAGCGCCGACAATGTGTTCGGCGGCCTTGATTTGTCGGAGAGCAACTTCAACTACAAAGGGATTCCGCGCGTTTTCAAAGATGGTCTTTCCTCTTTGCGCGGCGGCGGCGAATATGCCCATGCCAGGGCAAGTTTGGGAGCTAAACAGAACTCTTACATCATCACTTGGCTGACTCCTTATTTCCGCGATACGCTTTGGCGGGTCGGATTTGATGTTTCCGATACACAAAGCACCTTGATTTCGGATGATTATAATATCCATACGATTGGATTCTCTTTATATGCCTCTTACCCGTTGAACAATTACTGGACCTTTGGAACCAAATACCGTTTTCGCGATTCTATCATCAAAGTTCCTAAACACACGTCTAAAGAGGAACGGGAGCAAGCCCATCACGACGGAGTCATCTCCGGGATTGGAACCTCGATCACATTCGATTCGACCGACAGCGCCATCAAGCCGCATAACGGCTTCCGCTCTTCCCTTGAGGGAGAGTTCGTAGGGATTTTTGGGAATTACAACTACTTGCGTTTCGCCTATGTGAATAGCTACTATACTCAGCTTTGGCACCATGGAATCATGAAATACCGATGGGACCTACGGTTTATTGAACCTATCTTGAAGACGAAAAATGGAGAAGATATTCCGTTGAGCGAACGATTCTTCATTGGAGGGCTCAACTCTGTTCGCGGCTATCGCGATTTCGACTTGGGGCCCCATTTTAAGAGTGGGGATCCTACGGGCGGCATTTCGGCCACTGTATTATCGATTGAATACCTCCACGAAATCCTACCGATCATGGACCTCTTCGTCTTTGTCGATGCGGGAAGCATCGCTTTAAAGTCGTTTTATTTTTCCACTTTTCGATTAACATATGGAATCGGTACACGGCTTGAATTGATCAACCGCGTGCCCATCATTTTAGGACTCGGATTCCCTGTCAACAGACAAGAGGGGGCCGATGTCCGCAAGTTCTTCTTCTCAATGGGAGGCCAATTTTAACATGAATTCAAAAGGAGAGACCACATGAAAAGCTTGAAACGCTTTATCCCTGCACTATTTCTCGCAACCGCTTTGGCAACAGATGCTTTCGCGGCAGAAACCCCGTCAAATTACGGCATTGTCAACTTCGGTGTCTGCATCAGCGATTCCAAACTCGGTAAACAAGAGCAAGCTTCCTTCGAAACTCTTAAGAAACAGATGACCTCTCTTCTCGAAGACACCGAGAAACAGCTCGGTGAGCTTTCTGCAAAATTCAATGATCCAGAATTTCTCGATGGACTCTCCCCAGAAGCCGAAGAGGAGCTTAAAAATAAATTCCGGACGCTCAATGAAGAACTCGGCCGCTACCAAAATCAGTATTATCAAGTGATGAACCAGGCCAATATGCGCATCATGCAGACGATATCGGTAAGCATCAATTCCGCCTCGGAAAAAGTTGCGAAGGAGAAGAAACTGAGCATGGTCGTCAATAAAGACGCCTGCTTCTATTTTACTCCAGGGCTCGACGTTACAAATCTCGTCATTGGTGAAATGGACAAAGCTTTTGCAGAAGATTCCAAAAAACAGGCAGCAGTCGCCAAAGCGGAAGATCAAACTGGTGAACAAAAACCGGAAACCAAAAAGTAGCCATGCAACATACTCTTTCTGAGCTTGCAAAGCTCACGCAATCTACCCTGATCGGCGATCCCGAATTCACCATCACAGGCGTCGATGCACTCGATTCTGCTTGCCCAGAGGATGCTTCTTTTTTGGCCAATCCCAAATACCGCTCTCTTTTAAAAGAGACGAAAGCCGGGGTCATTTGTATCGATAGGCAAACTCCTCCCGAGGAGAATAAAAATTTCCTTGTTTCAGATGACCCTTCCCGCGCTTTTCAGACCATCCTGGAAGCTTTGTTAGTCACACCGTATAATTCAACCGGATTTGAAGGCGTCCACCCGACAGCGGTGGTCCATCCCACCGCTTTTCTTGCGAAAGACGTCCAAATTGGTCCCTATGCTGTGATCGACCAGGGCGCCTCCATTGGCGATGAGACAAAAATAGGCGCGCATGCTGCCATTGGCCCCGGCGTCACCATTGGGAGGCAGTGCCACCTTCATCCCCACGTGACTATCCGCGAAAAATGCCGCATCGGCAATCGGGTCATTTTGCAACCCGGCGCCGTCATCGGCTCTTGCGGTTTCGGATTCACGACCGATGCAAAAGGAAGACATACGAAACTCGAACAACTGGGCATTGTTATCATCGAAGACGATGTCGAAATAGGCGCGAATACGACGATCGACCGCGCAAGGTTCAAATCGACTCGAATTCGACGCGGAAGCAAAATAGATAATCTCGTCCAAATCGGCCATAATGTCGATTTAGGGGAAGATAATATCATCGTCTCCCAAACAGGGATTGCAGGCTCCGTCAAAACAGGAAAGAATGTCGTGTTCGGCGGACAGGCCGGCGTTGTGGGCCATCTTGAGATCGCAGACTACGTCATGGTCGCTACCCGAGGCGGCGTCAGCAAATCGATAACAAAGCCAGGAAAATATGCCGGCGGCCCTGTGATGAATCTTGCCGATTACAACCGACAGCAGGTCCATCTCCGTAAAATTACCGATTACGTGAAACAGATCGAAGCTTTAGAGAAAAAATTGAAAGAACTTGAGGAAATATCATGACTCGACCTATCAACCCTTCCTTTTCGTATTATGGCAGCGAAGCCGGACACATTGCCGACCAAGCTGTCTCTCGATTACAAACCGCTTTTGACCGGATCGGTGCCGCTATTCGTTCGATTGGCAATGCCGTTCGATCAGCAAGCTACGGCTTGCGCCAAGAGGTTCCTTTCGAACGCTGGTTCTTCAATCATGGTTTCGAAAAACCGATTGAATGTTCCTGCGACTTACTCAAAGCGCATGCCTGGGCTGTTCTCTCTACCGGCGAGGGCTCTGTACGGATGTGCATAGAAACAGTGGCCTATCTCTTTTCACTAGTTTTTGAGCCCGGCGAGAGTCCCCGGCATCTAGATGTTCTCAAAGCCCAAGCCCAAGGCGTGGCGTTAAGCCTCCATGCCATGTTTTCTCCCAATGGAGCCAAGGCTGCAGCCCACAACTCGGGACATCCAATCATCGGCTGCTCGATTTTCAATTGGAAATGGGGAACCCTCTATACAGGTAAACTCGATGTCCCCCTCTGGCATGTTGAATGCAAGCAATACCCGTGGGTTGATCGCCCGGCTCAGTAGCTCCTACTCTCCCATCCGCAAAAGCTTTTGCAAACTCTGTTTGGATGCTGGGAGCGCGCACAAATTCTGCACGCCTTGAGATCGGAGGTTATTCCAAGCCGTCAAAATTCCCCATTGATTCACATAAGCATGCAATTTGGAAATCTGATGATCCCGATCTAATGCTTGAAACTCTTCAACAAGGGCATTCAACTCACCAGCCAGTCCATTGTAATTTTTAGAGGCAAAGGCTTCGACCCTCAACTTGGACGTATTGGATGTGTCTACAATCGCACCGAGCTTTGCTTGAAAAGCTTTTAGCTTCTGTTGGAAACTGACCCAAGGGCACTCTTCTGCATAAAGAATCACGCCACATGTATTCGTCTCTTCAATCTTTTCTTGGACGACTTGGGATATTTCCCCCACAAGCGTTGTTAGGTTGCTCTTTCGTCGTTCCCCCTCTATTTTTACCTTGTTGTCTCTAAAATCTTCTTCGACTTCCAGGATATCCAGGCTATCCAACTTCACAAAGTGGGGGGAATCTAAGCAAATCAGTTTCAAGTCTTCTGCAGACAAAATGCCGATTTTTTCTAAATACTCTGAACGGCACTTAAGCTTTTCTGAATACTCCATTTCGGTTTCGATCCCAAGATGAGCCAGCAATAGAGGGTTGTTTTTTGGTGGCTGATCATTCAAATACTCCCGAATCGCCTGAGCCTTTTCAGTACGCGTGGAGCTTTGCCCATGTTGATGGTGAAAGGCGTGCTCTCCATATCCCCAATAATCATTGTCAAAAGGTTTAAGAATCTCATACAACTTTCCATAGATGGCATCTTTTGCCGTTTTTCCCATCCGGGAAAACCGCTCAAGGGCATGAACGGCTCTCTGACTTTCATCTTCAAATGAGTGTGCGATCTGTTGAAAAATCGTGCGATCATCCGCTGTAAAATCCCACACCTTGATGGTGCCGTCGAAAGAGGCTGAAAAGAGCTTACCCTCGAAGAGAACAAGAGAGCGAACCTCTTCCCAATCGCCTCTTAGGGTCGCTTTGCAATCTCGTGTTTTTAGTTCCCAGACTTTGATGGTGGGGCCTAAACAGCCAGAAAAAATCTTCCCATCGAAGGCGGCAAGAGAGGAAACCCCTTCGCCATGGCCTGTCAGGGTTGCTCTGCACTCTCTTGTTTCTAGGTCCCACACCTTGATGGTCTCGTCCGAAGAGCCGGAAAAGAGCTCCCCATCGACTATGGCAAGACAGTAAACCCCGTCCCTATGCCCTGTCAGGGTTGCAGTGCATTCTCCTGTTTTTAGGTCCCACACCTTGATGGTCTGGTCCGAAGAGCCCGAAAAGAGCTCACCATCAAAGATCGCAAGAGAGCAAACCGAGCTCCGATGGCCTGTCAGGGTCGCTGTGCACTTCTGTGTTTTTAAGTCCCACACCTTGATTGTGTTGTCGCAACAGCCCGAAAAGAGCTTCCCATCAAAGATGAGAATAGAGTAAACCGCGCGCCCATGGCCTATAAGGGTCGCTGTACACTCCCCTGTTTCTAGGTCCCACACCTTGATGGTGTGGTCCCAAGAGCCCGAAAAGAGCTTCCCATCGAAGACGGCAAGAGAGGAAATCGCGCCCCTATGCCCTCTTAGAGTCGCTGTGCACTCTCCTGTTTTTAGGTCCCACACCTTTATTGTCCGGTCTTCGGAGCCGGAAAAGAGCTTCCCATCGAAAGCCGCAAGAGAGTAAACCATGTCCCTATGGCCAGCAAGGGTATGCAAAGCATAAACTCCTTTTGTGGAATTAGAATGAAGACCTTTGTAAACGCTCTGGAAATTCTCAATAGTTTTTGGGTTAACGGTTGGAAAACGGTGATAAAATAATATGCGCCAAACATCATCATCTTTCAGCATCTGGTTGAATTGTCTACATACTAAGCTGCTTGTTCC
>CAJCIW010000098.1 GCA_903970455.1 Verrucomicrobiota bacterium
CTCATTCATTGCGAAAATCAGTTTGCGATCCTGAATACCCACCTTCAAGACTTAAAAAAGATGCGCCATTTTGCTCAGCTCGCAGAGCAGATCGCAGTGGAAACTAGAACGATCGAAACTCTCCTCGTCGAGATCAAAAAGAATGCCAGGATGTGCAGCTTCTGCATGGGCGAATCCCAAAACGGTTCTCAGATCGAAGAAATTGCCGCTGAAAGAAAGCATGCGTTAGGAGTCCTCTCCCCTCAATCGGCGCTGCATCATAAAATACAGATGTTCAAACGGGAAATTACCACTCGTTTCGACGATGTTTACCGTCCGCAGCTCCTGATGAAGCTGAAAAACATCGAAGAGGCCTCTGTCGGTCAGCAAGTCGATTTAGCCGTGCAGGAATTTTTATCGATTTGTCGGCAAGCCATGACCCAAGCGACCACCTCTATAGACGCCCATCGAGCAAGCTATTTCGTCTCTTATCAAAGGATGGACACTGCGATTCGGACGACAAACCTTTTAGAGCCTAACCAACAGGAAGAAGCGAAAGCAGGGATTCGGGCCTCGATTCGACTGGCCCAGCAGCATCTCCAAGCGCTCTCCCAATGGGAAGCAACAAACATGCTCCCAGTTCCCTACATCAGCTATAATCCTCTCGGTATGAAAGGGATGCAGGATTGGGTTTCCAACCTAATTTACGACCGTGTGCAGGAAAAGCTAAATGGATTCATGGGCTTCCTCAAACAAGAGGAAACCTACCGTTACGGTCTGCTCAACCACCTCTTCCTTGTCCCCTACCTCAACCGGGGGAAAAAGAGCTAATTTTAGCACAAAGGTCTGTGCCTAGGGGTTCGACAGATTCTTATTCAACCTGACGAAAGGTTGCTTCGAGGCGGGACAATGCGCGGCGGAGCGCGCTTTCGGCGTCGATGTGATTGTGTTCCGCGCGAAGGATGAGTTTGACTAGCTGATCGCCGATCTCCTCTTCGGTCGCCGTTTCTTTCTCTTCGCTGAGGAGGGACGGATGGGAACGCTGGATCCGCTTCAAGATTTTTTGGGCCCTGGGCAGCGCCGGCAATGTTGGGGGAATCCCGTCCAGAGCGCTTTCACGCTTGGCTTCTTTTTTTTCTTCCGCTTTGATTTTTTCCCAATTTTTCACAATATCGTCCACACCTTCGACTTTGGTTTCGCCGAAGACGTGGGGATGGCGCCGAATGAGTTTTTCTTTCACCCTCTCTAAGATCTCTTTCATCGAAAAGCGGCCGTTTTTCTCTCCCAATTTCCCATAAAAGACAATGGTGTAGAGGAGATCACCGAGTTCTTCGACGATCTTCCCGTCATCATCCGCATCCACAGCTTCGACGACTTCATGCGCTTCTTCTAAGACGTAAGGCTGCAAGGTTAAAAATGTTTGCTTCCGATCCCATTCACAACCGGTGGGGCCAAGCAGTTTTTCCGTGACATCCAATAAAGCATCAAATGGGTCCATATCCTCTCCTTTTTTTTACAAAAATTTTAAACAATTGACGGGAATAAGAAAAAGGGGAAAGATTTTTCGAATTATAAAACAGGCGCACAATGGCAACATCGACATCCTCGACCTCAAACATCAATTGGGGCCAATTTTTTACAGCCCCAATACCCTCTGCTACTCCCACTCAACCTCAACAAACGCCTGGCTTATTTTCCAGGGCCTTGAGCGGCGCCCAACATTATCTCTACGCTCCTGCCAGACATGGTGCTGAGGAAGCCGTTCAAGGATTTGCTAATCGATTTACTGAGATTTTTTCCAGCCACCAGGAAGAGATTACCGGCCGCATGCGGCATATCTTTACCGAAGCTCTATTGCGGCGCACCCCTGAAAATTACCATCGGCTCCTCTCTCATGTTCAGGCCTTTTTGAGTACCCCTTCCCAAACCGACTTGGATCAAATCAAACAGCTGCTGAATACCATGGATGCGGCTGGGATACGCGCCATTGGGCCAAGCCTCAATGATACAGGAGTCAATTCCTTGACCACACTCCGGGGTTTGCTCGATACGGATGTAACAGGACCCCCTACGGCATTAGTTGTGAGTCCAAATGCGACACTACAGCTTCAAGTTGCTGAAGGACTTCTCAGGATGATCATCGAAAATCATGAGGGAGCCCTCTTGCAGACATTCAACTTCCTCTCCCAAAGTTTGAATGAGCCGAATGGTTTTTTCCAGACTTTGCGTCAACATTTCAATCATCCTCAGCATGGGATCCTCGCCGAAGGTTTAGCGGTTCTGCGGCAGAATCTGAGCGGACGCGTCTGCGTGCCTTTAAGGCAATGCAAAGAAGCTTGCGAAGCGTACCGCACTGCTTTGTCGCGCAACGCATCTGTCGCCGAATTAATAACCTTGCGGCAAAATCTTCACGAAAAAATGCAATTGCTGCTCGACGCGCGTGCCGCTGTCCCCCAAATCTCGGCCGGTGATTGGACGCGATTAGAACAGTTCAACGCACAGCTCCAGACGAATGGGCAGCCGCTTGCGGGCTCCCCATTTCTGACTGCGCAATCCGACGCCCCTATTCAAATCCTCACAGCCAGTTTCAATGCGCAACGGGGAATGATTGAAGAAGCGACCGATCTCATTGTGGAAACAATTGGGCGCGGCGTTTCCCAAGTCGGAAGCATTGTCCAAAACGCAGTTTCCCCCCAGCCGCCCGCCGCAGCAGCGCTGCCTGGTGCTCCGGCTCCGGGAAGCGATTCCTTAAATTTAAGCACCATTGCTGCCCAAGGAAGGCGGTTCCTGGACTCGATCCTCTCATCGACGGCAAATGCGCTCTCCCAGCAAGGAGCACGATCTCTCGCTTCCCTTCTCCGGCACGTTTTTGAGAAAATCCGCGATCACGTTCGGCAAGGCCCTCCTGAACAGCACCACTTGCTGAATACGATTAACCCAATGATCCAACGTCTTCAAGGAGCAATGGAAAACAGTCCTTGGGGAGAACTTTTGAGCGTGCTGCAGGATGCATTTCAATTTATGCAGAATACCCAGGTCTATTTGCAGGGGTTGCGCCTCCCTTTGAGTCCTGTTAGAGCACACATTTCGGCTATTCCCGATTTCTTGCAGAATATCAATGCTCACGAAAATGCCCTTCGTACGCCTGCTGATCGAGCCCCCCCAAGAGTTACCGACGAAGACATTACTCAAAAAAAAGAGTTGCTCCAGCTGCGCGGCTCCTCCTTTGCTTTAGCAAAAGTAATCCTGGAAAAATTTTGTGGTTATGAAAGCAATGAGAGGATGTACGCTGAAATCTATAAAGCAGATGGGATTCCTTCAAATCAACTCTCTTCTGTTTTTCGGCAGCGTCTATTCGAAAAAATTGACCAGTCCAATGGAGGCTTTTTCGGATTGTTCGCCAAATGGTCGGCCAAAATCTTCTACAATTTTGTTCTTCCGATTTCCTCTTTTTATACGAACTCCATCATCGGAGGGATGATCGATTGCGCCCAAAAAGGGATGTTCGATCCCCCCTCCTCCCAGGAGTCGAAGGAGGAATTTCTGGTCAAACGGGCCCGCAATTGGCTGGCGGTGACCAGCGGCGCGTACAATCAAGTGGCAGGTACACCCCCCTCTCAGGCGAGGGATTTTAGTCTCATGATGGAAGAGGCGATCAAGATGCCGGAACGGAACGGAGGTTTGACTCAAAATGAATTGTACACTGCTGCTGCAAAAACAGCCTTGGACACATTCGGCCCCCGGATCAAATGGAAGGAGACGATCGATCAATATTTCCAGGCCGAAATTCCCTCCTCATCTTCCTTGCATTTCCTCAACCCTTTGGTTTTGGGTCTAAATGCCTTTTGCAGTTTTTGCCTGAAGGGGCTGGTATTTATTCCGCAATGGGTAGGAAATCAAATTTTGCAAACGGGGGCTAAAGTCGCATTCGGCCTCACGCCAATCCTGCAGAGTGTTACGGAACAGGGTATCGAATCGCTGAGGCGCAACACTCCGGCTTCTTATGCGATGCAGCGGGTGTTGTATCGGAAGCTGCAGAAAGTCCTGCAATCTCTGCAACAAGGCCTCAATGATGAATCAAACAATCAAGGAGGCCTGGGCAGCAGGAATACCCAAATTAAACGAGCAGAGATTACAGGGCTTGTCGCCTATCTCATGGAAGTCCTCAATAAAAGCCAATATCGCACTCAAGATCGGCTAAACAACTACCTCCACCATCGCGCTCCGATAAGAGACCGCGTCGGACAGGAACTCGACGATACGTTTATTCCTGAGGTGATGGAGATTGTCGTCGCGACCGTTTCCGTCTCTCTTTCTGCGATGACGCAGGAAGAGGAAATGCGCCAAATGCTCTACGACGGCCTTTCCATCGCCAACCAATCGTTTGATGAAGCTCAGCACGTCTCCGATGCAGATTTTGCCACCCTCGAAAGAGGGATCCGAGAACTCACAGATCAGATCCTTGAGACGGCAATTTTTCATGCCATCGAAGAAAAATTCGATTTCACCAATGAAAAACAAAAAAGGGGGATCAGGAACTTTATTGGAACCCTAAAAGAGCAGAGCAATGCCTTTGCACTCCAGATGAACCAATTCTGTCGAGAACTCGGGGACGGTAGGCTTAGCGCGGAGGAACAACTGGGGAAGATCTCATCGATGATCGAGTGTTCTTCCCGCTATAACAGAGATCGCGTCGATGCTCTGGGCAAGGTGGATGGGAACCGCAATTTTCATACGGAGACCAAGCACCATTTCAATGAACTCTCCAGACAGCTTTTAACACATTGCAACCCCCTTGCAGGGAAGTTGAATACGATGAAGACCCACGTCGATCAAATTAGTTTTCACGATCGGCTGCTCCGCCCGCTGCTTCTTCAGGCCCATATTTGCCAAACACTCGATCGACCTTTACACAATCAAAGGCTCTCCTCGCAAGATCTGATCGTTTGCAAAACGCAGCTCGCTCTTTTCCGGCGCCATTTCACCGATCTTCAACGCCATCGCTGCCCTCTTCCTCTTACAGATGAGATGCAGCGCAGCTTGCAAGAGTTTGCTACTGCCCTCCAAAAAATAGAATACACCCAAAAAACAGATGAAACTCTTCGGTCTGCTTATCAGATTTTTTCAGAATTGAAAGCCGCCAAATTGGCCGCTCTTGATAATCCGGCGATTCCAACCCCGAGGATTCTTGAAAGGCAATTAGTGGGTAGGATCTATGAACTTCCATCCGAGCAAAAAACAATATTAAACGAAGCCATTCTTTCCCTGGCGAATGCAAGAAATATCGGAGAAGCCGAGGCCGCCTCCCAAAGCTTTTATTCCCTGCAGATGCGGTTCAACACCACGAATTTTGTCCAAGAAAATCAAAGCCTTGCTACACTGGTCAGAATAAATAGCGAGCTACAGACACGCGTGAGACAGACGATCGAAGAATTCGCCCATCAAATTGCTGTCGATAAAGCGGCGCTCCGCCAACATAGCATAGAAGCGTCGAATCAAGTGGGGATCCTTAACGGATGGGCCCAAGGGCAGAATGAACTGCCCATTTGGAATCTTTTTGTCTTCGATATGCAATGGGTGACAGAAACTGTGAAGAACCTCGCCTTTGACAGAGCGCAAGGGAAAGTCAAACAGCTCTTTCAATCGCTGTATGAAAAGCATAATTATATCGGAGTGATCAATCAAGGCGTCCTAATCCCCTTTTTGGAACATTTCGGAAAACACCATTTGAAAAAGTAAGAGGCAGTCTCCCATTTTCGTTATACCCAAGTTGACTCAAAAGTAGGTCAGGAGACGGGATTGAAAGCCGCCTCCTGGCCTACTTTTGAGTCAACTTGGGTATACTTTGATTTTTGATCGATTTTTAAAGAAAAAGGCGCAAAAAGCAACGTAACAGGAATCGCAGACACCCTCTAAGTCTCTATGGAAAGGCAATACACGTCCACAGTTTACATCCTCGAAGAGGGGAAGGTGCTTTTGCTCCTGCACCCTAAACTCAACAAATGGCTCCCTCCCGGGGGCCATGTTGAAGTCAATGAACTTCCCACCGAATGCGCCAAACGGGAGGCGTTGGAAGAAACCGGCCTCCTCATCGAATTGCTGAGAGATGAGAACATCTGGGTGGAGCGTTGGAATGCCACGAGCTTTGAAAGGCCCTGGCTCTGCCTTCTGGAAAACATCCCCGCCCACGCCTCCCACCCTCCCCACCAACACATCGACTTCATCTATCTGGGACGGCCCGTTGGAGGGGCCATTACCGAGGAGCATCGCGCCCAAGCCCCCATCCGCTGGTTTACCCTGGAGGAGGCTCTGGCCCTGGAGCCCGACAGGGAGATTTTCGTAGAGACCCAGCAGACCATCCAGAAAATCTTTAGTGAATCCTCGAACCTATCGGCAAAGTCATAAGGCAAGGAAAAATATAAAAATCATTGTCGATTTTTTATTCACATTCACTCTGTTTTGGTAAAAAATTACGGATTTAGACGAACAAATCCGCTTTTTTGTAATTTATTTTTCATAACTATTTACAAACTAATGCGTTTGAATCAACCCATCCTTTAAAAGAAGCAAAAAGCTCTTCCCCCTTTAAATCTCTAATGCAGGCCCCTGTGGCGCAGCTCCTTAATAGGGGGCAGCGCGAAACAAAGGTCAGGCCGTAGGGGCAGGCGCCCTGAATGGCAACATGCCTTTCTTCGATGGGCTTGTAGGATGAGGCCAGCGAGGGCCCAAAAACACTGAAGGAAGGGGTCTGCGTGGTTCCGCAGAGGTGAAGTGCGGCAGAATCAACGGCGATCACCCCATCGACTTCCCACATGAGGGCTTGCCAAAGCGGCAAGCTCAAGTTCCCCATACTGCTCCCCCGCTCTCCGAATAAAACAGACAGCTCGTCGGCAACTTTTTTTTCTTCTTCATCGCCAAAAATGAATAGAAAGGAAAAATCGTACTCCGCTGCGATTTTTTGCAGGAGGGCGTTTAAAGTGGAATGTTCAAGACGCTTGTTGGCCCATTTGGAACCAAAGCAGACCATGAGCTGAGGCCTTTTTCTCGGGATCGATTCTAGATGTTCTCGCTCTTGATGGGAAAGATTGAGGCGCACGCCTTGCGCATTAAATTCTTCCAAATCGCCAAAGTATCCCTGAACGAGGCGGAGATACTTGAGGCGGACATTGAGGTCGGGCGCCACGTTTAAACGCTTATTGGTCACCAAAACATTACTTTTTTCACGGACGGATCCCCAACCGTAGCCTAATTTCACCTTTGCGTTGGCGCTTGCCGTTACGACGGCCGATTTTGTATTGCCCTGCAGATCGATGGCTAAGTCGTAAGGAGTGGAGCGCATTTTTTTAACAAAGGCGCTGAATTCGGATCTGGTCTCTGCGGATAATGGGGCTTTTCGCCAGGCTTTGGTGCGGACTTCAATGACGCGATCAACCAGCGGGTGCGCCTTTAATAGGGGGGCAATGGGCTGCTCTGCCACCCAATCGATTTGGGAATCCGGGAACTTACGTCTTAAGTATTCCAAGACGGGAAAAGTCTGGATGACGTCCCCGATTGCTGAGGTTTTAATGATGAGGATGGATGAAAGCATAAGAAAAAATAATAGCCAAAACTCACAAAACCTGCTAAGGTTCAAATTAAAAATTGACAATCAACGGGGAGCCCCTATGTCAAAGTCGATCTCTTCTTCAAGCCAACCAAAGGCGATGTATTTATTGGCGCTGACGGAAATGTGCCAAAGATTCGCTTTTTGGGGAGTTGGAAACCTACTCGTCCTTTATCTCATCGAATATCATCAGTTCGCCGAGGCCACGGCAGACCATCTCTTCGGCATTTTCACAGGGATCGCCTTTATCCTGCCCGTGCTGGGAGGGTATATCGCCGACCGGATGAACTATCGGCTACCCGTGATTTGGGGGATGCTTTTTTCGACGATTGGATGTTTTTTAATTGCCACCGGAAGCGTCTCAATGCTCTATATCTCTCTGCTTCTGATTGCGGTTGGCGGCGCGATCTTTACGCCGAGCATTTACACTCTGCTTGGGAGTCTTTATCACAACAATCATAGTCTTCGGGATTCAGGATTCACGCTTTATTACTCCTCTGTCAATCTTGGGATCTTCATTGCTATGGTTGTTTTAGGGTTGATCGGCACCAAAAACTGGAATGTGGCTTTTTTAATTGCTGGACTTGTCCAATTGCTCGGCTTTTGGCCCTTTCGTGCGGCTTTAAAAAGTATCGATCCAAACAAGATTGCTCCGATGCATTATCAGAAAAACAGCGGCAAAAAGGCCAAATTGCATTCACACGAAAAAGATCGGATATGGGTGATCTGCATCCTTTCCTTTTTCTCGATTTTATTTTGGATGGCCTTTAACCAGGGAGGTTCATCGATGAACATCTTTGCCCTGAAGTATACCGACCGCCACGTGATGGGATTCCAAATGCCCGCCTCCTGGCTCCTCTCCTCTGAAAGTCTCTACCTGGTCATCTTCGCTTTTCCTTTGGCAAAACTCTACACTTGGCTTGCCAAGCGGAAACTCGATCCGACTCCACCCGCGAAATCTGTGATGAGTTTGTTTGCCATCGGAGTCTGCTTTTTGATCATGACAATAGGGGCCTCCCAAATTGCAACAGGAGCGAAGGGCGCGGCGATCAGTCCGTTTTATCTTTTCGGCGCCTACGGGTTTATGGCTCTCGGCGAAATGTTGATCGCGCCTATCGGGCTTTCTCTGCTCACACACCTTTCTCCGCGCCGTTTTACGGCGATGCTTGTCGGTGTTTGGTACTTGTGCGTGGGGATTGCGTTTTATCTGGGTGGAATAATGGCTCCCTTGATGTCGAAACTGACAAACATGAATGCCTTCTTTGGCTTGTTTGTCGCCATCTCGTTCATCTTTGGAATCCTGCTTTTACTGCTCGTCAAGAGGCTCAACCAGATGCGCCATCTAGACACACTTTGAGAAGATCTAGGGCTTGTTTGAAGTCGGCAGGGATCGGGGCAGTGACGTTGATCTCTTTCCCTGTCGAGGGATGGTTGAAGAGAAGCCGATACGCGTGCAGCAAATTCCGATGCGGCTTGTAAGGACAGATAAATTTCTTTCCATATTGCACATCTCCGAGGATGGGATGTTTGATGCCGCTTAGGTGCGCTCGAAGCTGATGTGTACGGCCGGTATACGGCTCGCAGCTCACGACGGATGCTGTTTTCCCCTTAGCTAAACATTTCCAATACGTGATGGCCCGTTCCCCATTTTTTTGATCGGTAGAACCATAGACCGTCTGCCCTTGATAACTGTATTTTTTGCCGAGAAAATTATCGATTTTGCCTTCCTCCTTTTCCATCACGCCGTCGACAATTGCCAAATAAAGCTTCCGAATACCCCGCTCTTTGAAAAGTAAAAGCATTTT
>CAJCIW010000099.1 GCA_903970455.1 Verrucomicrobiota bacterium
GATTAGCTTCGCTTCGAGCAATTCGTTAAAGCCCTTAAACAGGCCACGAATGTGACCACAAGCCGATGTTGGAACCGCGATAAAATCAGGAACCTGGCCATTCAGCTGCTCAAACAACTCGAAGGCACAAAACTTATAGCCCTCTACTCGAATCGGGCCATTTCCTGAAACGATTCGGAGTTTCAGCTTGGTAGCGAGGCTCAAAACCTTCTTCTTCATTTCTCCGAAGTCGGGAGCTTCTACTTTGAAGATGGTCGCTCCATGAATGGCCATTGATCGAATTTTCTCTTCAGGGCAGGAGGGAGGAATAAAAATGATCGGTTGTATGCCAGAACGCGCACCGTACGCTGCGAGCGATGCTCCCATGTTCCCAGTAGAGATCGTGGCAACAAAATGTTCGTTGCACTGCTTGGCCATTAAAACACAGGGAAGAGAGCCCCGGTCTTTAAAGCTCCACGTCGGATTTACCGTCTCGTTCTTCAGGAGAAGGGTGTTTAGACCCACATACGTAGCCAATCCTTTGGATTCCAAGAGCGGTGTAGCTCCTTCTCCGAGAGAAAAAGAGGGATCAAAATGATCGAACGGCAAAAAATCTTGAAATCGTTCCCAAATCGTGGCCCCGCTCTTAGGTTTTGCTTGGGTCAATCCCTTGAGTCTGACCTCAAGCGACTCACCATTTTCAGCAAATTCCTCTATCCGATCGAAAGGATACTCTGTACCAGAAATCGTCGAAACTAGACATCTCTTCATATTGCAAATCTTTTTCTGAATCAACAGCCTAACACAAAGCGAAATCTGGCGAAAGCGTTAGCAGCTCTACTTCTATCTTTGCCTTCCTGTGTTTTTGTTGCTGTTGATAAACCTTCACGTAAGCTCTTTTGCGGCCAATCTCATAGACAGGATGGAGGAGGAACCTCTAATCTGGCATCAAATCTTTAGGAGAGCATCCTAGGGCTTTTGCTAGGTTAAGAATATTTTCGAGAGCGATATTTCTTTCACCTCTCTCTACTGAGCCGATATATGTGGGATGTAAAGAAGATTTTTCAGCCAGCTCTTCTTGGGTTAACTCCAAGTCTAGCCGTTTTTGCCTAACGAGCTTACCAAACGCTGTTCGCGCAGGAGTCTTCCTTCGATTTTTCGGATTTTTGCTAGCTGCCACTTAATCGCCTCTTGATACAGAGGCTAAAAGCTTTGCACCCCTAACTCCACAGACGATGAGTACTAATTTATGATTATGAGTACTGTTTAAGTGTCGTGGCTTTTATAATAAAAAGCGAAGCAAACAGAAATAGATATCAAATTATTTAAACTAATTACAAATAAAATATTAAATTATGACAAACATCCGAAAGGGCCTACACAGAATAGCAATCCTTCTTATCACCTGCATGTCATTCGCTTTGCTCATAACTCAAACTGTTGCTGACTGGAAAACCTACCGACAAAATCTTGAGCAACTAAACTTGATCAAGTACACATCCGTCCCTGGAAAAGCTGTATTAACTGGAGACGATGTGTTAGGAAGGCGTTTTGAAGAATTCTATCAAAAAGCTGTTGATGCAAGATATACCGACAAAGAAATCGTGGAATATCTCTCTGACAAATATAGTGATTTCGATTTAAAGAAATTCAAAGAAAATGCACACACGATCAAAGAGAAAATATTCAGAAAAACTGTTATCGCAAGTCTGTTTTATTATTCTATAATTTCTGCTTGTTTATATCTTACGATACTTTTCAGTGGATTCTGCATACGCTGGGTAGCGAAAGGATTTAACCCGAATCAATGTAAAGAGAAGAAATAACATGAGCCAAAATGTCTCAGTTTTTGTAGCTACTTCCTCTCTACACAAGTTTTCGCCTTCCTGCTGCAATATTGGCTATAACGACGCTTCTTTTTTCAACCTCAAGAAACATGGGTTCCTTTTCTCCCGTTAATCCTGATATAAATGCTGGAAAAGCGTTTGGATTGCCGCCATTTTTTAAATATTCATTCCACAAATCACTTTCTATTTTTGCCCTTTCAATCTGCGAATATTTGTCTGGTACAGAAAAGAACGCAACCAAGTCACACGGGACAGCTTTTTCTAAACGATCTAACCTCTCACTGAAATTTCGCATTTACGCCTCCAAAACTACCTATTTAAAGATTCAAGTTTTTCTATACGCTCTTGCAACTCTTGTAATTCCTTAAACCTCCCAACATGGTTTAAAATATCGTTTGCAGCTGCTCGCTGTACAGAAGGGTTATCATCACGATCTAGCAATAAAGAAAGAGTTGTTGCCGCTTTGACTGTAGTTGCTTTCAGTTGATTGACTGCATCATTTACAACCTCATTACGAAGCCGATCAAGCTCTGATTTAAACACGGGATTTTTAAGCCATTTGTAATAGGTTTCTCTTGAAATATCGGCTGCTTCACATGAAGCCTCAACAGAAGCGCTGGCGACAAAACATGGAAGAGCTGCGATTTGCCTAGATGTTAGTTGATTTTGATTTTCGTCAGATTCTGTCATTTTTTGTTGTCTTTTTAGAGCCCTCTTATAAAACATTCTGTTGGATAATTTTCATTACTGTATAGATTCACGTTTTTTTGCTGTCCTCCTTGAAGGATCGATCTATGCGTGAAGCAGAAATAACGGTCTTTCTGGCGGCCGGTGCACCACTTGACGGTAGATCCCAGCTGCATGATTAGCAGTGATAGCTTCGAGGCATTCGATCTGATAGGGCCGGAGCTCGATATTCATAGTTTCTCCATCCCATTTTGGTCTCCCACAAATTTCGTACCCCGATATATAAGCGCATGATCTTGGAAACTATGAAGAAACCAATTTATCAACCATTTTCCTCTATGAAAGGAAATTGAGCGCGCAACTTTTTGCAAAACCACTTGTGGTAGGAAAAGGCTCACGAAACCTAGGTTTCGCAAAAAGAAGGTCTGGTTGCCAACCATCGAGAAACTTGTACGACACAAGCGTTCTCTATGAGAAGAAATCTCATACGAAACTTTTTGCGAAACCATTTTTACGATAGGGAAACTTTTTTCACTCCTAAGGAAATCAAAAAAGTTTCGCGAGATTGATAAAACCTTAACGAAACTCATTTAATATCCCCCAATTTTCTGGCATTCCGAATATGTTTTCGGACTGCCTGAGGAGAGATCCCTAACTCTAACGCTATTTCCTTGACGGAGGTCGTACCATCGTTATAAATATCAACAATAGAGTCATAAGTCTTGACCGACAATTTTTTGTCCTGCCAAGAAAATAAACCATCTTTTTCCACCAGCTTAACTTCTAGTGGAGTGGCATCGGCTCCCCAAAAACCGCGCGCCTTTGTGTATGATAATTCAAACAGGCAACCCATTTCCTCAGAATAGTTTTTTGGATGCTCCAATACTATCGAAGATTCCAGGATCACCTCGCGCATCGAAGTTCCTCGCTGGCGGGGCTTCCCATTTTCATCCTTTGCTTTGCCAGCATGATGAACTAACACCACAGCAATTCCCCGCCATCGCAGTTGAAGAAGCCAAGCTTGCATTTGCTTCCAACTGTCCGTTTCATTTTCTCGACCAGCACGACATAGAGTACTTAAATTGTCGAGAAAAAGAACTTCGGTCTTTTGCTCCACGATGATCTCTTCAATTAAAGCCTGACCCTCGGCGCTTGAAAGATCCGGAATAAATTCTGACTGCCAAGATCCATTCAAATACCTTAGGTAATCATCCGGAATGTTCTTCTCTAGCCCGTGAAGTAATTTTTTTACACGCATTTGCAAGTCAGCTTCGTGCATTTCGCCATCAACATACAAAACTCTTTTCGCTGTTGGTGCCTCCCACGGCGAAGTTGTAAAGAGCCTCCCTCCACTCGCTATGGCTCCAGCTGCGGAAAGGCAGAGGTAAGATTTCCCCACCCCTGGTGGAGCGAAAACCATCGAGATTGCAGCCTCTGGCAACCAAGGTTTTAGAACAAATTTCCTTTGAGGAATCTGTTTATTTATGAGCTCTGTGTACGAGAGTGAAACTAAACGTGGTTTTGCTTTTACAAAAGCATCAAGCTGATCGCGAACCTTATCTAAACCCAGTAGCACATGCAGATCGTTCCAATCACTTGGTTGACAAACTTCCCCATTTTCATTCGGGGGAAGTGTGCAATTTGTAAGGAAACAGGGAAAGACAGCTTTGCATCCGTACTTTTTGGCAGCAGCCTCGGCACTTGTGCGACCGGGGTTCCCTTGAGTTCCACGGTCATCATCCCCTGCAATGATTATTGAATTTTTTGGATATTTGCTTTGCAGTGCAGCGATCACGGGTTGTAAATTTACACAACCGAATGCCACGACGGTTGGGCTGGCTTTCGCCTCGTAAACACTAGCCGCGGTTGCGAATCCCTCTGCGACGTAGATTAGACTATCCGGCTTGATCTCCCCGATCAAATGGAAATTGCCTTTTTTTAAGCCGTAGATCCGTTTTTCTCCATCTGCTCGAATATGTTGGATTGCCTGAACATCACCTTGAATGTTTTGAAGAGGAACGACCAACGTGGGATATTTGTTCCACTGGGGATTACTTTGAGTCCCGTCATTAAAGCTTGCTTCAGAAAATCGAGCCCCGTGTCTACATATCTTTTTTTTAGACAGGTACCCTAAATGTCCCATCTCGTCGCTGGGCTCTTCAGAGGAGCTATTCCAGGCACTTTGGACTTTTTTGAGACGTTGTTTTTCATCTTCCTGTTTTTTCCGTTCATTTTCCTTGCTCCAACGGTCATATTCTTCTTTAGTATGCCGTTTTTCCTCTGAGGAAAGGGTATTATCCAACTCCCAGCTCGTGAAAGTGCCAAATATCTGAAAGCCTCCCGCCCATGTGCCGAACGTCACCATTAGCCATGGATTGCCTTTTATGGAAACGCCATTCTTCGCAATGTACCACTCGTCGCAGTCCTTACCTCCGTCGACGCTCAAACGTTGCCATGAATCATCGACAACGAGTTTATCAACTATGAATCCATGCTCAGCCATATAGGCAACGCATTCACATTCAAGCTCAAACAGATTCTTCTTAAGGGATGATATGTTGGTCACGCTATGAAAATTCAGCTTTTTGTCTCTTTCTGCCGATAAATTAGCGCTTGTAACTGAACTCTCCACTTGCGTGGAGAGCTTAGGATTGGTAATATTCATGCCGTGATTATCCTTTTTATTCTTGGATCTGCCGGGCCCCAACCCAACAGATCCGGTTATTAGTCTAGTGAGGTTTGTTCCTCAATTTTTTCGGTCAATTTATCTATCGATACGTCTTCTTCCCAGGGGACGTATTTTTCTCTTTCTGATTCTCCATCCACTCATTAAATTTCTTGAGATTCACATAAAATCGACCGTTCACCAGCGACAAAAAAACGTCAGCGCCATTTTCTTTTCTCCTAGCCACAATATTGCGCATTGTTCCTAGGGAAATCGAATTCGTATGATCTTCCCACTTTGTCAGTTGCACCCATTCAATCTCCTTCACATTTAGCTCCTTTTTTTCGTGTGATTCCTGTACTACGCATGCTAGCTCATCCAAAAGAGACGCATATGTGTCGCCAGCGTACTAAATCAGCAAATTAAATTGTAACTAAAATTCATTACGTAAATTTAACAGATATCATTCTGTTTAACTTTGTATCACTTTATTTAACTCTATGATACTTTATGATACTCTGTGAAACTGTGTGATCTTACATCACCTGCAAACGTACATTTTACTGCCAAACATGTCAGGATTCGTGTCAGAGAAAAAGTCAGGATATGTGCGATTAAAACAGGACGATCTAGCATGTCGCTAGAACGCTCATAGGCGGAATCTTGCTAGATTAGGCTATGGCATGATAAAAATATGAGGAGGCCGCCTGACTCATAACCCGCCGGTCCCTGGTTCAAGTCCAGGTTGCCCCACATTTCTTTTTGGCTTCATAAGGCTGAAAATGAGCTGGTTGCGATAAAGCACCTAAATCAGCCTAAAGCGCGGTTCACATCCGTGGACCATTTGTGGACCACTCGCCTACAACAATTGGCGATAAGCCCAGCAGCTAACCTTTGAAAATTAAAACCAAAGGTAAGCTTGTGAAAGGCATCGACAAACGCACCCACAAAGATGGGACGATTTCCTACCGCGCCCGCGTTCGCATCAAAGGACATCCGGTTCTCATTCAATCCTTCGCTTCCAAAACTCTCGCCATGAAATGGAAACGCGACACCGAATCAGCTGTTGAACAAGGTAAATATGCATATGACAAACCTGGCAGTAAAAATACTTTAGCAGAGCTGATCGACCGCTATATCGAAAGAGTTCTTCCGTCAAAACCAAAAAACGCAAGAAACGTCCGACAGCATCTTCTCTGGTGGAAACAGGAACTGGGACACTGCCTCCTTTCAGATATCAAGCCAAGCCTCATCGCACAGAAACGGGATGAGCTGCTTTCAGGACTGACTTGTAAAGGCAAACTTCGCTCAGCTACAACCGTGGTCCGCTATCTTGCCAGTTTGTCTCATGCCTTTACTATCGCGGTTAAGGATTGGGAATGGATGCAAGAAAATCCCGTCCTGAAGATCTCTAAACCTAAGATTTCAAACGAGCGGACCCGTTTCTTAAGCGATGAAGAAAGAATGCGACTGGTTAAAGCTTGCCAGCAAAGCGAATCAAAAGGACTCTACCCTGTTGTTATACTAGCTCTTTCAACAGGAATGAGGCGCGGCGAAATCCTCAATCTCAAGTGGAATGATGTCGATTTGGATCGAGGAGCAATTCTTTTGCAGACCACCAAAAATGGAGAACGCCGTTTTATCCCTCTTGTTGGCATTGCCCTAGATCTACTCAAATCCCGGTGTGTCAACCAGTCTGCAACTTTCCTTGTATTCCCCGCTCCACATTCCCCATCAAAGCCAATCGATATTCGCTCAGCCTGGGAAACTGCGCTCGAAAAAGCGGGCATTTTCAACTTTCGATTTCACGATCTCCGCCATACAGCCGCTTCTTATTTAGCCATGAACCAAGCCAGCTTGCTAGAAATTGGAACCCTTCTCGGCCATAAAACCATCCAAATGACCAAGAGGTATGCCCATCTCTCAAATGCACATATCTATGCTACAGCTTCTGTTTTAAACGATAAACTTCGAGACAATACCTAAGAAACCTACTTTCTTTTCCTTAAACATGAAGAGCATCTTCTCTGATTCCTGAAAATAAAATTCCTGGGCTTTTTCTCCATACTCGTTCCACAAGAACACTTGAAAAAATATTTCACATGCGTACCAGGGAATACCTCTTCTGGATTTTTTTGGTTTTTTTCATAGTCCCAAGCCTTAACAGCCTCGGAACTTACTCCAGCAATAGAAGTTTCAAAAGTTAATACTTTTCCTGCGCACTGAGGGCACCCATTTTTCCCCTTACCTGTCCTACCATTAACTCTACTTTCCCACTCATAAGCACACTTGAAGCATTTCCATTTATGTAGCTCTCCAGAATGAGGAGTAATCTTTGTTGGATCAGCATTTATTAGTTCTTTGGCGATTTTAGGATATGATTTCAGCAGATTATATTCGGGACCAGCGCTTTGCTTTGAACAATGCTTACATACATTATTGCGCTTCGTCACATTGACTACTTTTTCACGCCATTCAGCTTTGCATTCAAGACATTGCCACCAATGGCTTTCGTGGGAAAAAGCCATAACTTCATTTGGCTCTAGTTGTCCATTTCTTTTGGCATGCCAAAATGTAGCAACTATTGGGTGGGTTTCGTTGAGTGATTGGCCAATAATATGTCTTCCGCGATTAATTTTAAGGTCTTCAAATATTGTAGGATTGCCAAATTCAGTCCGTATTAAGGCTTGGGCCACATCGGCTTCTAGAATTAGCTCCCATTTAATCAATGTTTTTAAAATCTGCTTAAAAAGTTCATAGTTAACTTCTTCATGTGGATAAGGAATGACTCTCAAGCATTCATTTTTGATAGAAATTTTTTCCAATCTACTATCCCTAACCCTGATGACTCTAATTCCTTTTTCCAACAATGATTGCGTTTTTTTCTCATCACTCTTAAATCGATTTAAATGATAATAATATGAATCCCATTCAATGGCGACGTTGATTTCATTTAAATATATATCAATTTTATCCTTTCCAATTTTATGGTGAATTATTGGAACAAAAAACAGAGATAATTCAGCGAAGAGTCTCAATTCTGGCAATGTAGGCGCATTTCGACATTTTGGGCAACCATGACCAATTACCCTTTGAGCAACTCGCATTTCATATGTATGGTGTTTTCTAAACTGACAAATCCATTTTACTAGACGACCAGAACGCGCCTTCAGCTGAGTAGGACGAAAAATATTATCGGAATGCCATTCTTTTATTAGGTGAGGGTGCAGGTAAGCCACTGATTTTTCATATGGAATCCTTGTGCTATGAGGCTCACATTCAGGACAATTATTTTTCCCCTGCATTCTTGTTTTTAGGCGAGCTTCCCATGTCTTATGTTCTGAATTGGCTGTACATTTCCAAACAACTCCTTTTTCTAAAAAAATGGAGGTGGTTTTCAAATCAACAGAAGGATTAAATTTTTCGATAAATTCATTGAGAATATTTTTAGGAAGTTGAAAATAGGCACTGTCTTTCTCATGCAACTTATGACCCGAGCAATAAGGACAGCCACCGCCTTCTGTCCTAGATGCCACAGTGGCAGTCCAAAGATGATACTGCTTATTTTTGCATTTCCAATGAACTTGATGATTTGATTTAAGCGCCAATGAGAATGGATCTTTCTCATTCAGATCAAGATCCCATTCTTCTAAAAGATTTGGATATTTGTGAGCAAAAGAGTCCTCTACCATGGTTTTTTTTCCAGCACAATAAGGGCAGCCAGTACCTCTTTGACGGTTGTCTACTGTAGATCTCCATTCATGCGTGCTGTTTGAATTACAAAGCCACCAGTACCTTTTCCCAGAAGATATGAAAACGTCCGCTGCTGTTAAAGACCCATTTTTTGTAGGATGAAACTCTGTTGCCAATTTGGGATTGCATGTTGTTAAAGATCTTTCCGGTGAGAGCTTGCGCCCCACGCAATAAGGACAGCTGGCATTTGGACGAGTGCGATGGCATACTTTGGTATTATACTCGTGACCTTTTGGACATTTCCACCATACTTTCTTGTTAGATTTAGGATTTACGTCTGTTGGCTTTAACTGTCCGTTTTTTTCAAAATCCCATTCTTGAGCAATATGCGGAAATTTTACTGCAAGATTTGAGTCTCTAGAGGGTTTGCGACCCAAACAAAAAGGACATCCCTGATTTGTTTTGGAGCGGTTATTAATTGCAGCCCGCCATTCATGATCATCTCTTTTTGGACACTTCCACCATACTTTCTTATTGCTCCCTTTGGTGACATTTTGCGGAGTAAGTAAACCATTTTTTTGGGGATCCCATAATTTAGCAATATCCGGATGAGTGAAAGCTAAACAATTAGAGAGGCATGATCTGAGTCCCTGACAAAACGGGCAGCCTTTACTACTCGTTTGTTTTTCAATACTAATTACAACACCGGCTATCGGAGCCTCCCATTCATGGTCGGTCTCTTTAGGGCATTTCCACCAGGCTTTAGCATGGCTGTAAACACCAAAATTTTCCAATTTTAGGTCTCCATTTTTTTGAGGATGCCACATGGCTAAGACCTCACTTGGGAAACCCTGTTTTTGACTTGAATTTTTTTTCATAAAAACAATAGCATCATGAACGATTCGTGGATTGATTGACTATAATACACCAAATGGCATATTCTGCAAAGCTTATGGACAATTTTCAAATAGTGACCCTCTCTCAACTTTTGGGCAAAAAGGAATCCTTGGGAACTAGGCGACTGTTTGAGCATCTGGATGCTCAACTTCAATGTAAGAACAGACGACAAGCCATAAATCTTTTGGCTCAAATTGCAATCCGTTTACATAAACTGCTGACGGAAAAGAATATGAGCCTATACGATGCAGATAGAGAGTTGCTTCTTACTCCGGGCTATAGTCAAGGACCTGTCTTGCAAAGGATTTTAGAATTAAAGAAGGAGAACTCCCGGCTTGTCTTATTTAATAGGCAAGCGTTCAAGCTGATTTACCATTTGCTGCTTCTCGACATCGATTATGGCGACCGAGAGTTAGATACTCTTCCTCCTGTAGAGCCATATGACGAATTTAGCCCCGTGGGAATTTTTCTTATAGCAAATGAGACCTTGCTGGATTTGCAGAAAAATCGTCACGGAACAGCGGAAGAGTCCATTGACATTCGTGATTTTTACTCTCGTTGTTTGGTTGATCCAGCAGGAGCGGTGGGTAGATCAAGACCTTTCTATGATACATCTTATTTTAATCAAGAATTGCAAAAGCGGGTGGGAGTATCCGTTCAAGATGTGCGATTGATTGCTTTCGATCATTTTGTACATGTATTGAGCAAAGATCCGGCTGTTTTTGATCTTACGATATCCTTCAAATTACCAAAGGAAATGCGTCCTGCTCTTGAAGCAATTTCGTCTTTGCTGACTGCGCGTTATAAAAGTCAAAAGATAAAGTTTTCGGAGTTGATTGAACAATTGGATCTGGATCTTTCTTTAGAGAAAAAAATTAGAGGAAAGCCTTTGCTCGAAGTTGATGGCGCCTCTTACTGTTTATGCCCAGAATTGCTCAGCAGTCCCTTGGCGGATCTTCCTTATCATTTGATCTGGAGCGATATGAAGTCAAAGAGAGAGCAAGATAATATCAATGTGTTGAGGGATGAAAGGGGCAAGGCATTCCAAGAATACATTACAGCTTTATCGGAACGGATTTTAGGCAAAGATATTTGTCATCGGCCGTATCTCAAAAAAGATGGAGAATTTGGAGATCAGCTTATTGATCTAGCTCCTGAAGAAAAGTTGATAATAGAATGGAAGGTTGCTGAGCCTTTAGATTTAGCAAAGGGAGGGAACATAAAAGAGATCATTAAGCGGTTTCTCTTGCCTCCTAAAAGAAAAGGCAGTGGCAGGGAGCATCCTGGGCCATTACAGGTCATGGATGCGGCCATGGATTATCGAAAGAAACACAGTTATAAGGGGCAGATACTTACAGCGGTAGGTTATTATGGATGGTTCCCTGAAGTAGCTGCTTTTGATGATGCCTACGGCCAGGAGATCAAAACGGCAGAGACTTGCCTTGAATATGAAAAAGAGCAGACGAATATCCCAACGATACTTTGGAACGCTTTCACCTGGGAATTGATGCTGAGTGCTGTTAAACAATCGGCATCACCGGATAGGTCTGCTCCTACTGTTTTACGCGAGATGTTAGAGCTACTGAAGCCCTATGCGAATCAACCATCCAAATCTTCACAGGTAATCGAAGACTATTTTAGAGAAAAAGGATTAAAGTTCTCTGTAGCGCCTCTTTTCTCGGACGAGATTCACAAACTAGCAAAAGAATGCCAGTCTAAGCTAACTGCTCCTCCAGAAATTGTAGAGAAAGGTTCCAAAGCTTCTAGTCCCATAAGGTTTTTCACGCAAATGTCGGGAATCGGTATGGGTTTCTTAGATAAAATCTTCCTTTTTATTAGCTCCGCAAAACC
>CAJCIW010000100.1 GCA_903970455.1 Verrucomicrobiota bacterium
TGCCTTTCTTGTTGTTCACTTAATGCATGAGAAGTTGCAAGAGCAGATCGACATCATCAATAGCCTTCTAACTCTTGGGGACAATTTGATCCTCGAAGTCGCAAATGACGTGGGCGTCATTCATACGGCCTATGTGGAATATTTAAGTCAATCATTAGGCGGCCAATATTTAGGAGAGGTTAAGCGACATAAAGATCAGGCCTCGCAAAGCACAGGAAAACTGTTTTGGTTCAAACAAAGTCAATCCTCACCTTTGCATATTGAACTACAACCCGAAACATTCACTCATTTAAATGGAGTTTACCCCATCAAGTGAAAACATTTCTCATCTACATGTCTTTGCTTTTTATGAGCATTGGAAACTTAAGTGCAGCCCAGAGCCCAGAGTACGTAAAGCTCGAACAAAAAATAGTCGATTTTCTGAAAACGAGTTGGTGCACCGAAGAAAAAGCTAAGGTAATCTTAGAGTGTGTTGTCGCAAATCAACCTAAAGTATGCGTAGAGATAGGTGCTTTCACCGGTTCCTCTACCCTCCCCCTCTTAGCTGGGTTAAAATACGTGAACCACGGCCACGCGTATGTGATCGACGCTTGGTCTAATAAGGAAACGATTCGGGGGTTGCCCGAAGATGATCCTAACACAGTCTGGTGGGCCTCTCTCGACATGAAAGCGATAAAAAAACAATTTATCCAGACGATGGATCAGTGGTCTTTAAATTCTTATTTTAAAGTGCTTCACATGAGCTCCCGAAAGGCAGCATCACAAATTTCTCAGATCGATTTTCTCCATCTTGACGGGAATTTTTCGGAGGAAGGAGCCTTATTAGACACTCAGCTTTATTTGCCAAAAGTCGTCCCTGGGGGACATATTTTGATATCCAACGTTCTTATCATGATAGGCAAAAAACCCACAAAAATAAAAGCGTTATGGCCCCTTTTTGAACAATGTGAGATTGTTTGTGAAATCGAAAATGGCAATGCATTTTTATTTAGGAAAAAATAACCCGATGCTATTTAGACTCACGCTTTTTTTTCAGATTACCTTCCTTTTTTTATTGTCGATGCCATTTGTCGATGCATCCAGCCCGCAGCAATGTAAGGACTTTGTAAAAAAAGAATTGCCCTACATTGCGGGGTGGTGTTCTGCTAAAAAAGCGGAGGCTATGATGGATCTTATTTTCGCAACGCAACCTGATATCTGTATAGAAATGGGTGTATTTGAGGGTTCCTCCCTGTTTCCGACTGCTTATGCCCTCAAATATCTAAATCATGGAGTCGTTTTTGGAATCGATGCATGGAGCCCTGCCGAAGCCATCCGATATTACCCGGCAAACAGCATTCATAGAGATTGGTGGACGCAACAAAATTTCAATTTACATTATCACAACTGCCTTAAATGGATCGGCGGATATAGCTTGGATCGTTTTTGCAAGGTATTCAAAAGCACCTTTGCCAATGCGCTGGATCAAATCGATTCCATTGACATCCTCCACATCGACGCTACTCATACCAATGAAGGAGATTTTTTCGATGCAATCCCCTACATTCGGAAAGTCAAAAAAATGGGGTACATCTGGTTTGATGGATGGCCCAATTCTCCAGATACATATGAGTATTTAAAACCGAGATGCTATATTCAAAAAGTAGTCGATAGTGGAAACTGCATTCTAATGCAAAAAATTGTGGAGGATTAAGAGTGAAAAAACTCTTCCCTTATTGTGTTTTACTGGGCTCCCATTTATCTCTGGATTCTTTTGAGATCAGCCATAAGGGGTATTGGATTGGAGATGTCGAAGAGTGTCATGCAGTGGATGGATATTTGGGAGAAGCAATCGCAGATTTTTTTGTGGAACAGCAAGCGCGCTCCATTGTTGATTTTGGCTGCGGGTTAGGCACGTATGTGGCGCAAATCCGTCAGAGAGGACTCACTGCAAAAGGATATGATGGAAATCCAAACACGCCGACGCTGTCAGGAGGAATTGGGGAAGTTCTAGATTTAAGCGAACCTTTCCAACTTCCAGAAATATTTGATTGGGTCCTCAGACTAGAAGTTGGAGAACATCTTCCTCAAGAGTACGAAAAGATCTTTATCGAAAACCTCATACGCCATTCTAGAGTCGGCATTGTGCTCAGTTGGGCTATTAAAAATCAAGGAGGAACGGGGCATTTCAATGAACAGAATAATGATTACATCAAAGCCCTATTCGCAAATTATGGATACATAAATGACCTCGAAGCGGAGAAAAATCTAAGAAGCGTTAGCAACCTCCCTTGGTTTCAAAATTCGCTCATGGTTTTTAGAAAACTCTCTGATGGAACGTAAAAATGAACTGTTTTGCAAAAGCCTTATGTCTATTTACGTGCATATTTACTTCCCCCATTTTCGGGGAAACAACTTTTGGTTATGTCTCTCATTCCACACTAAATATTGGAGACGACATTCAAACCCTTGCAACCAAAAGATTTCTACCAAATTCTTCTGTCCCCATTGACAGGGAATTCATCAATCAATTTCGCTCCAATTCACCCGTTAAAGGCGTAATAAGCGGCTGGTTTATGCACCTAAAGGGACACTGGTGGGAGCTGCCTGTTGCTCCGCCCGAAATCAGCTGGCCCCCCTCTCCTGAGATCGATCCCTTTTTCATCTCGATTCATTTGACAGATCGATTGCATCCAATTATTTTTTCACAAGAAAACATCGACTATCTAAACCAACATAGTCCTATAGGCGCTAGAGATCTATTCACACTTGAAATCTTGCGAGAAAAAAACATTCCTAGTTATTTTTCTGGCTGCCTCACATTGACATTGGAAAATAATTATACAGAAAGAAATGATATCATATATCTGGTAGATTTAGATGAAACGACGGTTCGTTATGTTCGATCAAAAGTTTCCTCTCCGACTTTCATTGTCACTCATGGTAAGCCTCTTCTTCAATTTTTAAGCGTAGAGCACAGATTGAAATATGCAGAATGTGTTTTAGATCTATACCGAAAAGCAAAGTGCGTAGTCACCACTCGGCTACATGCGGCTCTCCCCTGTCTTGCCTTTAAGACACCTGTTTTGATGTTAGATTCTGTTGACGGCGGGACTGAACGTCGATTTACTGGATTGGTCGAGCATACCTGGCACTGTTCCAGAACCGAATTATGCGAGGGGAAAGTAGATTACGATTTTGATCACCCACCTCAGAACCCAAGCACATACCTGCCGATCAGAGAGAACCTAATCAAAATAATGACCGAATGGGTTCAGGCGAATTACCAAGGAAAATAGTTTTCATCAAGAGTTTTTTAACCGCTGCCTGTTTTAAAGGATCTACCGGTTTGAACATGGATCGAATGGCCCATATTAAATGGAAGGGCCAGGTGGGCCCAGAAAGTTGTAAAGTCGAGGTTATGAGGCGATCAACATCCAGCAAGCCATAATCCCCATCCCGATGTCTTCAGATAACGTGACTGTGGAAAGAGGCACATCCAGAACGGTTCCCATGCATGCACAGCGGACATTTAATCCTTTTCTTAACGCTCGGATGACTCCAATTGCTCCGATTGCCATGATCAGTATAGTCAAGAGATAGGTAACTTGAGGATAGGCGAAAGAGAGATAGGACAGACCCAAACCGAGTTCAATAAAGGGGTAGAGATAAGCATAGCCTGAGAATTTTTTCGCTACTAGATCATACATCTGGAAGCCCTTAGCAAAATCTCTTGGGTGAAAGAGTTTTAACATCGCAAATTTGCATAGGAATAAACCCATGAAAAAATGCATCCAGGCAAAAATGCCTTTCTGCACCCCATAAGCCAAAGCCGCAGCTTCTAGGGCTGCAATCAAAAGAAGAGTAAATAAAGGCCAATACCGTTTCATGGGTTCGAATGTATAAGAGATTTTCAATTTCTCCAAAGGAAAAATTGAACGCGCCTGTGAAAATAAAAAAGGCCGGGATATCCTCCCGGCCTTTTTTATTCATGATGGAAATGAAGAGTTACGCCAAAGAACTCGAAGAATCTGTCTCAAAAATAAAAGAGACCTCTTTAGATGTCTTTTTCCAATCTTTCCAGGTGGATTTAAGGCGTTTCTTCAGGGCCCTGATTTCAAGACTCAGACTCTTTAAAAGCGTCTTATCGACCGATTTTTCTTTTTTGCGGATTTGATATTCTTTGATCAGCTGATTCAGCTGAGAATATTGAGTAAGAAGCTCATTCGTCACTTTTTCAATTTTTTCCTCGATTAAGGTCGTATTCGTCGATAAGAACTCGCGCATTGTGGCAAGAAGCTCTTTCTTATGCTCGATGACAATCCGTTCTTTAATCTGGATCGTATTGACCCGTCGGAGCCCGGTAGCTAAGCGTAATTTATGCATAGTCCAGATCACCCATTTCGTTGGATCAAAATGGTACCAGCGGGTGCCGTTACGGTAATCGTGGGCGAATGTATGGTGATAGTTATGATACCCTTCCCCAAAAGTCACTAGGGAAAGAACATAGTTGTTTACAGCCGAATGTTCCTGACTAAAGGGCTGGGATCCCCAAGTGTGGGCCAGAGAATTAATGAACCATGTCGTGTGGTGGGAAAAGAAGAGGCGGACGCCCCAGCCAATGACAAATGCGCTGACATAATCATTGAAGAGATAGCCCATGAAAAGGACGCAAATGAGGTTCGTGATGATCATGAGAGGGAGATAAAATTTGTCCTGGAACATCACCAGACGATTTCTATATAGATCGGCGACGACCTTAGGGTCGATCGGCTCCGTCTTCTGAAAAAGCCATAGAACATGAGCGAACCAAAATCCTTTATTGATCGAATAGGGATCTCGATCAGTATCGACAAAGGCATGGTGTCTGCGGTGATCGCACGACCACTTCAGAGCGCTCCCCTGAGTGGCGGCCGTCGCAAAAAATAACAACGCAACTTCAACAGCTTTGTTTGCCTTGTAAGCAAGGTGGGAATAGAGTCTATGGTAACCTGCGGTTACGCTTATTCCCGAGACAAAATAAAGAATCGCGGATGCAATCCATATCCCCCAGGAAGGGTTGTGTTTCATAAAAAAGAAGGGCAGCCCAATGACAAGCGCTAGGTGATACCCAACGATGTAACTAAAGTTTACCCATTCAAAGTTTGATTTTTTCATGTGCTCAATCATAACATGCCCTCTCTTAAAAAACCTGATTCGAAAAAATTATTAGCATTTAAATTTGAAGAACTTGTACTTCTGCGAGTCAAGAGTCCCTCAAATTTCTTGTGTCCCCATTTTCATATTAAATGACCTTAGGTAGGATTGATAGAAAAAGATTTAAAACCATCCTTTATTTTTCCAATCGCCAAGGATCATAACAACCCGATTTCTCGGTTTACCCCGACCAAAAACGGGTTCAAGACCATTTTTACATGAACTTCTATTTTTAAGTGGACCAAATTTTTGGAAGCAGGTCAATTGAATTGAGTTCCGTACGCTTTGAATTCCTCGGCAACTTCCGTTGGCTTTTCAATCCAGGGAAAATGCCCTGCCCCCTTAATCGACTTAAAGATGATATTGTCTCGGGAAAACCGCTTCTGATCCTCGAATAACTTCAATGGGGTGATCAAATCCTTCTGTTCCTAAAAACGTGTTCAAACGTGTTTATTTTTAATTTCGCTCTATGATTGACCGTCCGGTTCGCGAGATTTCTCTCTTCCGGCTATGACGTGGTCTCGATGGAGACGGTGGATACATCCCCATTACGGTTTCTAGAGTCCTGCCTGGAACAGTCACGGGTTGCCCCGTTTCCAATCGGCGGTGGAACCTGTCCAAAAGAATGGTTTTTACTTGACAGTAAGGCGTATACCGTCCGATCTCAGGATCGCCAAATCTTCTGGCATAGTTCAGTGCGGCAATCCGATCCGATATGTCCCCATGTCCACTTTACAACGTCTCAGATGAAGAAGTTGTTAGAGCCTGGGTGGAAAACCCCTACTGGCAAGCTTTCTGCGGGTATGAGTTTTTACAGTTGAGTGGGCCTTCGCGTGCAAGCACCCTACGGCCTTGGCTTTTGAGGGAAAG
>CAJCIW010000101.1 GCA_903970455.1 Verrucomicrobiota bacterium
GCGCTCTCATTGCGGTCTGGTTTTCTGGTGTCTTCCTGGAAATCATTTTCGGGCTTTTTCTTTGCGCTCTCGCCTTTTTCTTTTATCGTCAGAAAGCTATCAAGATCGGCACGCAAAAGGTTCCTTCGATGGCAAAGCTCAGCTTTTACAGCTGTTGCATTGGGGCTCTATCAAATCTGATGGGCATCGGCGGCGGGACAATGGTGGTCCCTTTGCTTTCGAGTTTTAAAATCTCGGATAAGAATGCTATTGGGACATCTGCGGCGTCGACGTTGATTACGACGATATTAGGGACGATTTCCTATTTGATTTTGGGTTGGGGTGTTATCCCCTTTGGGGAGGCGATCGGCTTCATCGATCTGCCTGCATTTTTCATCATCGGCCTGGTCGCATTTTTTCTGGCTCCTGTTGGAGCCAAGCTGACAAATGAGATTTCTCAAGAAAAAGTGAGAAAGATTTTTGCCTTCGTGCTCGTTTTGACAGGACTTTCTCTTATATTTCTATAAAGGCTGATCTCGATGCAATGCTACTTAAGCGAATTCCAGCATATTCGACCTCATCATGAGATCGATCAGGAGGTAATTTTAGATTGGATTGCCGACGCACATGCCAAAGCGGCCTCTTGTTCGGAAGAAAGGGAATGCGCTTCTTTCCGCACTGAGATCCGTGAAAAAATCGCTCACCTGGGATTAGGTAAAGAACGGATCCAAAACCGCGGGGTTCACATCAGCGATCTTTTCGTAGACGACTGGTCTGAAATGGAAATCTATCCTGTCTCAAAAAACCCTCTTGGACACGGGTTCACTCGACGCAGCGACTTTTTCGACAGGGAGGTTACGAAAATTTTTGAACGGTTCTATCCGGAAAGAGCTCTTCTCCCTGCCCACTTGATCCATGTAACCTGCACGGGCTATGTGGCCCCAAGTCCTGCGCAGAAGGTTGTTTCGAATCGGAAAGCAGGTCAATCGACGACGGTGACCCATGCTTATCATATGGGTTGTTATGGAGCTCTATCTGCTATCCGCATCGGGGCAGGATACACTGGACTCCCCTTCTCTCGAAATCCAGCGAATGTCGATATCGTCCATACCGAACTCTCCAGTTTGCATATGCACCCGCTAAGTCACCGGTCTGAACAGCTTCTGGTCGAAAGCTTGTTTGCAGACGGGTTTATCAAATACACCCTCGATTCGAGGAAAGGAGAGCGGCCTGGGTTTCAATTGCTCTCCTTGCATGAGGAAACGATTCCGGAATCGATTCATTCCATGAGTTGGCGCTGTGGAGACGATGGCCTTAATATGACCTTGTCTAAAGATGTGCCTGTTTTGATTGCGCGTTCGATCGACGGGTATTTAAAACGGCTTTGCAGCTCTGCAAATCTCAATAGGGAAGAAGTGATGAAAGAAGCATTTTTTGCCATTCATCCGGGCGGACCGAAGATCTTGCACCAGATCAAAGATCTGCTTCACCTTGAGCCTTACCAAATGGAACATTCAGACTATGTCCTCAAGCATTTTGGGAATATGTCGTCTGCGACGCTTCCTCACATTTGGGAAAGGATGGTGGGCGATTCAAAAGTTCCTAAAAAGGGTAAGGTTGTGAGTTTGGCATTCGGTCCAGGTCTTTGCATCGCCGGCGGCCTCTTTGAAAAAGGGAGTGGATCATGATTGTATTGCTATTGGCCCCTTTTATTGTCCAAACGCTCGTTATCCTCATTGACGAGTTCTACTTCCATGTGAGGCGCGGCCTCCCAAAATGGGAGCGTCTTGGCCATCCCCTCGACACTTTGACAGTACTCATTTGTTTTTTCTTTCTGATCTTCGTTCCTTATTCCTCCTTAGCGCTAAAAATTTACATCGGTTTGGCGATCTTTTCCTGTATTTTTGTCACAAAGGATGAATTCGTGCACAAAGAATGCTGTCCAGCATCGGAACAGTGGCTGCATGCTCTGTTATTTTTGAACCATCCAGTGGTCTTGGCGTCGGCTGGACTCATCTGGTTGACATTCGGCAGAGCTGAAGTGCCGACATGGCTCAGCGGACTTATCCCCTATGCGCAGATGCTACGCACCTTTCTTTGGATGCAATCGGGAATGGTCGCCCTCTTTTTTGTTTATCAACTTGTTTATTGGAATCTCGTATGGAAAGCACCCGAATAAATAACACTTTTTACGAAGAATTAAAAGAAGCATGGTACGACGAGTCTTCCCATCCGATTGCTCTTCTACGGGCAGAAAATGCCGCGCGCAATCCCTGGATTGTGGAACTGATCAGCAACAGGATTGGCCGTAGCTGTGACATTCTCGATATCGGTTGCGGCGCAGGCTTTTTGACGAACACTTTGGCCCTGGATGGGCATCGTGTGACCGGGATTGACCTTTCAGCTCAAAGCTTAGAAGTGGCTCGAAAAAAAGATCCGACAAAAACTGTCCGTTATCTGGAACTGGATGCCTTCGCTCTCCCCTTTGCGGACCAAAGCTTCGATGTGATCTGTGCCATGGACTTTCTGGAGCATATCGAATTGCCCGGGCAGATCATTCGTGATGCCGCCCGCCTTTTGCGCCCAAACGGTCTTTTTTTCTTTCATACGTTCAACCGCAATGTGTGGAGTTACCTTATCGTGATCAAAGGGGTTGAGTGGTGTGTGCCCAATACCCCGCCCAACATGCATGTCTATTCCTATTTTATTAAACCTTCTGAATTGAAAAACTGGTGTGAAGAGTCGGGGATTGCTATCAAAGAAATGCATGGGCTCTCCCCTCACCTATCCTCTGCAGCCTTCTGGAAAAGCCTTCTCACTCGGAAAGTCGATCCAAGGCTGCAGTTCCGTTTCACGTCTTCACTAAAAACGGGATATGTGGGAGTCGCGCAAAAGTTATGACTTTTTGGTGGGAATGACCTCTAATCCTTGCCAAATCCTTGCTCGAACTTCTTGGATTCCTTGTTCCGCAAGTTGGCACTGCTCGATATATTGATTCGACCTTAGCGCGTATAAGGTCGCGTTTCCATCTTGGTTTTTATCGAGCGCTGCAACACCTTTGTTGAAAGCGTCGCGAGCATTTTCTTTATAAGCATTCTTGGTACTTTGAAGAAATGAGGATACTCTTGCCAAACGAGCGATGTCTGGATTCCTGTCAATGGGCGTGACGTCTTTATTCAAATTAAGCCCTACCGGAAGTTTTTGTGGGGAAATTTGAGAAATATTCTTTGGTTTGCTTGGTGAGGTGTTCTCTGATCCTGAATCCGTCGAAGAAGTGTCCATATCTACGTCGTCATTTTCCGATTTCCGTTCGAAAGCAATATCATCTAGAACTTCATTGCACCACAGTTTGTGATTTACAGGTGTATACCCAATTCTACTACTCATATGATTCTCCTTTTAAGTTTGGTTTTTTTTGAAATAAAAAGCGGATTTTATTTTGTATCTTTATTTTCGATTAATCGATGATTAATCTGCCAGGTACTTGATCACGCGGCCAATCTGGAAATGGCTTTCATCGCGTATTTTCCCCCATTCTTGAATGTAGGGATTTTGGGAAAGATCCTCTTTTGTTGAGGACTTGATAGGGACGACGTCATGTTTTTTTGGATAGCTTTGTTGATTTTTAAGAGTTTTAAGTTTTCTTGAGAAGAGAAGATGCTCCTTTAAGCGGCTATAAGCGACTCTCGCTGATGTCAGGGCGTTTTCAGGATGGAAGTGATTGAAATTCTTCTGACTCATTGAGCAAGGAGCGCGATCGATGGCCAAGCTGAGTTTTTTAGATGGACTTCCCTTCGTCACGTGCCGTTGTTTAATATACCGCTTTCTCTTAGAAAGATACCCTTGTAAAGGAAGGTGTTCAACTTGGGACGGAATGCGAGGGGGCTTAACGAAATCGCATTTATGACTTTTAGAAAAATCCTGGACCTTCGATGAATGAAAAATAGGAAGAAGATTGGCTTTGTCTTTTCCAAACCAATACTGAACACGCACGGCAGCGGTCTCACACGGACTTTCTTTCATTTGTCCTCCAAGAAGAACTAAAAAGTTGAGGGGAGGTTAACGCAACCTTTAAATTTTAGGCAACGCTTTTCACAAAAAAAAAAATAAGGTATGCTCTTACTTTTGGAGGAAAAAAAATGGGAAAGATCACACTGAAAGGCAATCCGATTCAGACAAATGGCAACCTCCCTTCACTGGGAACTCAGGCGCCTGATTTTCAACTTGCTGACGGAGAGCTTAACAACCGTTCCTTAAAAGACTTCAAGGGTAAGCGGAAGATGATCTACATCGTTCCCAGCCTTGACACTTCCGTCTGTTCCCTTTCCACGAAAAAGTTCAACGAGCAGATCAAAGCGCATCCCGAATTGACGCTCCTTGTCGTCTCTGCCGATTTGCCCTTTGCCCAAAAAAGAATGTGTTCGCAAGAGCACGTGGAAAACATCCTTCCTCTCTCGATGATGCGCTCTAAAGACTTTGCCAAAGATTACGGTGTTTTGATCCAAGACGGGTCCTTAGCAGGGATTTGCGCAAGAGCTGTGGTGGTTTTAGATGAGAATGACACCGTTGTCTATACTGAACTTGTTCCTGAAATTACCCAGGAGCCCAATTACGACAAGGCGCTCGAAGCACTTTTGAAAAAGTAAATTCTAACTCCTTTTATAGATCGGGTAGTTGGGGTACCACATTTTTTTGTCGACGCGACTTTCGATTTCTTTCTGAGAAGAGTTGGGAATGAGGCCTTCTTCTTCGGCAACTTCTCCAACAGCAATGGCAATGTTTCTGCAAACACTCCGCAAATCTTCCAAAGAAGGAAAGATGCTACCAATAGGGTCTTTCAGCATTGGCGCGTGTTCGCTCAAGACTTGCGCTGCCCTGATGAACATCTTTTCTGTGACCTTAGGAGCTTTGCACGCGACGACTCCGAGGCCGACGCCGGGAAAAATATAGACATTGTTGCATTGAG
>CAJCIW010000102.1 GCA_903970455.1 Verrucomicrobiota bacterium
TATAAGAGTGTTGCGGTTCTTTCTTCGGTCATTTCTTTCTCTTAGGTTTTGCTGATGATAGTTCAGCTTCAATCTCTTCAACGGTGGGCAATTTCGACTGCAGGTTTTTGGGAAGACTTTTGATGATTCTGGTTTCGTAGCTGCTGACCCCGATTGGACTGGAACATCTCCTCAATGCGTACTCGACCTTGACCTTGCTTTTAGTTTTGCAGAGCAGAATGCCGATCGTAGGCTGGTCTTCTGGGTGCTTTAAGAGATCATCGACAGCGGATAAGTAAAAGTTCATCTGCCCCGCATCTCTTGGGTCAAAGGCTGTAGCTTTCAGCTCAATCACAACGTAGCAGCGCAATTTTACATGGTAAAACAGCAAATCGATCAAATGATCTTCCCCCTCTACTTTAACCGGGTATTGCCTCCCCATAAAAGCAAACCCTTCGCCAAGCTCGACGAGAAATGTTTGCAGATGATCCATTAACCCTTGCTCCAGCTCCTTTTCTCTGTAAGCTGATTCCAGGGTCATGAATTGCAGGTTATATGGGTCTTTGAGGGCTTGTTCGGCCATATCCGATTGGATAGGGGGCAGGGTGTGTTTGAAATTTGTGATGGCTCTCCCTTTTCGCCCGTACAGATTGGATTCTATCCAGCTTTCCAAGACGCTGCGACTCCAGCCTCCTTCGATGGTCTGCTGGATATACCAGAGACGCTGAGCCGAATCTTCGACCTTGTCGAGAAGGAGCATGTTGTGCCCCCAGGGTATTTGCGCAGCAGCTGCTGCGTAATTGGCATCAGGGTACCCTTCTGCAAATTTCCTCATGTATTGAAGGTTTCTCAGCGAAAATCCTTGGGTATCGGGAAATCCGTTTTTCAGGTCTCTCGATAAGCGATCCAAAGGCTTGGCTCCCCAGCCCTCTTCTCGTGTTTTTTCCGAAAGAGTTTTGCCAATGCGCCAATAGAGCATGATCAACTCCTTGGTAACCGAGAGAGCTGCGCGTAGCTGGGTCTGAAAGATGTCTGTTTTGATCTGCTCTAAGAGCTTGGCATAGCTCTTCGGATTGTAAACGTCAGGTGTAGATTTTTTCGCTATTTCACGTTTCTTCTTCATGCGATGGTTTCTTTCTAAAGCAGTTTACGAATCTGTGCCTGAAGTAACGCAAATGTCACAAAAGCATCTCGAAGAGGGACTTGTTTTTTCTGGCCATTTACAGAGACCTCTAGGAAACCCTGTGCTAATCCTTCATAAATTTCTTCTTTTGTGAGGCGAATCGTATCGGCAATTGCTTCAGAATATTCCGTGTCAGGGGCGTCTTGGGCGGTTACTTTGCCAAGAAAAACAGGAATCACTGAAGAAAGAACTCCCGTGTCCGTGGCAATTTCACCCAAAAAAGTCACAGAAGATGTGGCACATCCCGTCTCTTCTTTCAACTCTCGCAGCGCAGCTTCTTCTTGTGTTTCTCCTGGCCCTGTGCCTCCACGAGGAAGCTCAAGTTCCCAAGATCGCGTAGCATGTCGAAAGTTGAGCACTAAAATAATCTGGCCCGATGGCAGTACAGGTAACACTGCTACGCCAGCTCGTTTTCCTTGTAACTCGCTTTTCCAAAGGAGCCGATCGTATGTTCCTGGAACTCCTTTAGGAAAATACACAGCGTCTCGGAGCCAAATCCAGTATTGGTCTTCATTCACTATGCCGATTCGGCTAAACTCCGCAGCATCTGTCGATGAGAAACCTTTTTTCAGCAATCGATTTTCTTGTACTTTTTGTACTCGAGAAATCTCTTCAGGATTTACGACTATTTCAATCTCTCCCTCTCGAAAATTTCCATTGGGTTGCGCAAGTTGCTGCATGTAGGAAAAATATCTATCCAAAGAGGTGTTAGCACACAAACTTTGTAAGCAAAATAACCCTAAAATAAAAATTCGCTTCATCCTATTCTCCTTTTTCAACGAGCTAGGATACTCCTCTAGTAGACGAATTGCAAGAGTCTCTTGACAAGTTGCGATTCGGGACAAAACATGGCAAGATGAAGCCTCAAGTCTTTGATTGATGGAAGAGCAAATGGCTGAATGGACAACGGGAACCTGCGAAGCAAACGGGATCAGCGTGCATTATCTCCGAACCGGTGGCAATAAACCTCCTGTGATTCTGCTGCACGGACTCATGACGAGTGGAGCCTGTTGGACTCCTGTGGCACGAGCACTGGAGCGAGATTACGACGTGATCATGCCGGATGCTCGTGGTCATGGGAGTTCAGGAGTCCCAGACCAGGGCTATCGCTACGAGAATCTCGCTGCCGATGCCGTAAGCCTGATCGACGTACTCAACCTCGCTAATCCAGTGCTGGTTGGCCATTCTATGGGGGGGATGACAGCGGCTGTAGTCGCCAGTCGAGTTCCTAAGCGACTGCGAGGACTTGTCTTGGTTGATCCAGCCTTCCTCACTCTGCAACGGCAGCATGAAGTTCACGAAAGTGATGTCGCGGACCAACATCGCCGAATTCTAAATGGGTCGAGGGAAGATTTCTTGGCTGAGACTCGAGTTCGCCGCAGCCACCGCTCACACGAGCTTATTGAACTATTCGTACAAGCAAGATTTCAAACCAGCATTCGTGCCTTTGAAATTTTGACGCCACCGAACCCTGACTACGTACAGTTGATCAACGCTCTCGATGTTCCAAGTCTGCTCGTCGTCGGAGGGATTGGTTCAGTAGTCTCTCTCGAGATGGCTGCGGAACTTGCTGGACTCAATCCATGCTTGAAGGTTGCGCAGATTACGGAAGCAGGTCATGCGATTCCGTATGATCAACCCGATCGTCTTTCAGCCGTGATCCAAACTTTCTTGGGCTCACTGGTCGCTTGAGCCATTCAGCTCAGATTCAAGATGTTTTTCTGACTTTACTGTAAATTGATGTGCCTGAGAAACTCGTGCGTTGCAATCTTTAACTGTTAAAAATATGGGGTTTACATGGGAAAACAATCTTTACCTGAATGGATAAGCATCGAAGATTTGAGCTACCGTTTGGGGTTGGCGGATGAAGATGTGCATGAATGGATAAAAAGAGACGCGCCAAATAGGTCACAAGATCATATGGAGCGGCCTACAGTACCGTTCGAGCTTCTTAAACGATATAGCGATTCTGCGGACTACTTAAAAGCGCTCCCCAAGGCGCTTTTTTGCGAAAAGCTTGCGATGGGGCCAGATGACCCACAGAGTAATCAAAAATGGAAAGAAGAAAAACTACAGATATTAAAAAGCTGCAATTCCGCGATTGATAGCCTTGAAATTATTCACTCTAAATATCTTCAGTCAGTGAATGCTTGTGGGTATGGGTCGAAAACCATGGCTGCCTATCTGCTTTTTGCACGAGTTATTTCGACATTAAAAATGTCTTGCCTATGTCAGGAGCATGATTATTGGTATTGGATCGCGTTGCTTAGAGAGATAACTGAAGGGATATGCCTAGCTGAATATTTCATCACTGAAGGAGATTCGCCCAAGGGGAAAGATTATCTGCACGAGTGGTTTCGTCAAAACTATGCGCCCAAAGATTCGGTTTGCCGCGATGCGCTTGCTGCGTCATATGCTGCTGCTAGCTCAGATTTTACTAAAGAAAATCACCTTGGGCTCATGGAGGAACTTTATGGCAAAAAATCAAAGCTTACGCATCAAACTTTTCGTTCTATTCGAGAAATTACCAAATTCAAGATTGTGGATGGCAAAATCGTAATTGAAAAGTTAGAATACGGCCCTATTCGGTATCAGAGAAAGCTACTAGAGTTGGCCGTATTTTTTAGGTCCAATTTAATACCTTGCTTTTCAGCTTTCCAGATATGTTTTAAAAATTTGCCACTAGACAAAGGCGATGCCGACGAGCTGAGTCAAATCGCCAAAAAATTGTTCGATGAAGATGCGGAAGTTTATCGCAAAGAAGGGGGTAAATACTAGGTTTGGAAATGGCAAAAAGGAAGGATAAGCAGATATGAAAATGAAATATGCATTAGTAAATAACGAACGCCAAGAGCCTCAATCAGGACTTATTGGCAAATGCCAGTGTTGTAATAGCCTGGTTATAGCGAAGTGTGGAGACTTGAGAGTCCACCATTGGGCTCATAAGACAAAATTACAATGCGATCCATGGTGGGAAGAATCTGAATGGCACCGAGCATGGAAGGAACAGTTTCCTAAAGAATGGCAAGAGATTATCCATAAAGCCGAAAATGATGAAAAACACATTGCTGATGTGAAAACTGATCAAGGTTTTGTGATTGAGTTTCAGCATTCGCATCTAGACCCTCAGGAACGGGCCGCACGTGAGGCTTTTTATCAGAACATGGTATGGGTCGTTGATGGTACGCGCTTAAAGAGAGATTATCCTCGCTTTCTTGAAGGAAGAAAGAATTTCATGAATGGATACAAAAAAGGATTTTTTTTGGTCCATTTCCCGGAAGAATGTTTCCCTGCCGCATGGATTGACAGTTCGGTGATGGTTATTTTCGACTTCCAGGGTACTTTACCGAGTGATCCACAAGATGGGATGCGAAATACTCTATGGTGTTTGTTACCAGGACGGGCTAGAAGACGTGCTGTGATGATTGGAATATCGCGCCAGGATTTTGTAACGACAGCCATGAAGCAACCGAGGCTGCTTCCGGAGCCAGCTCATGAACTTATTAGTGCTTACGATCAATTGCTTGCGGAGCTGGAAGAGGCAAGAGAACAGCCAGCGCAAAATCAGAGATGGCAGTCGCGTAAGCCTCTTAGGGCAATCATACCAAAGCGACACAAAAGACGTTGAACTCTTTTAATTCTCTACGCGATTTCTGCCTAATGCATCCCATACCCATCCAGGGAGTGATGCATACTTTTCTTGTTCTTCTGTCGATAGAGTGCCTGCTTTCTTTTTTTGCCGGATTCTTGAAATATGAAGCCCAATTGCAACTCCATCTCCAAGATGTTTGATAGGCGGACAAGCATGCTTGGTACGGCCAACATACTTCAATAAGGCAGGATAATAAGGGTCTTCTGGGATCTTAAAAAAACCAGGGGTCAAATTTTCTATGACAATTTTATTGTCAGCTGAAGAAGGATACTTCTCAAAGCCCTCCAGAACCTTTCTCTTCAATTCACGAATGTTTTTAGGCAAATCTTGATCGGGTAATTTAATAAAAAGATAAAACGAGGTTAAAAAACATTTTTGCATGCTGTCGCAGAAAAAAAATTGCTAAGGGCGCGTAACAGCCGGATGATCCTTTTTGGTCTCTTTCAGTACTCGATATACAGTTGCCTCACCAATTTCTAGACGTGAGGCCACTTCCTTCCGGGTTATTCGAGTCTCGCATAGCCTCAGCACTTCTTCGATTATTTCCTGATCAAGCGGCTTACGTCCTTTGAATTTCCCTTCAGCCTTAGCCTTGGCGATTCCTTCACGCTGCCTTTCGAGCATTATTTCTCTCTCAAACTGCCCGATAGCCCCGAGCATTGTGAGCATAAGCTTGCCGGTAGGGGTATTGGTATCGATCCCAAGATTGAGGATTCGCAGGGAGACATTCTTTTTCTCGAGCGACTGAACGATTGTCACCAAATCCGCCACAGAGCGCGCCAGTCTATCGAGCTTCGCAACTACAAGGATATCGCCTTCTCGAACGAAATCCATAGCCGC
>CAJCIW010000103.1 GCA_903970455.1 Verrucomicrobiota bacterium
AGATCCTCGAGATGCCCAAGCTCTCCCCGACAATGGAAGAAGGAACCATTGTCAAATGGCGTAAAAAAGAGGGCGACTTCGTGAAGTCGGGCGAGACACTTTTAGAAATCGCTACCGATAAAGCCACCGTTGAGCACAATGCGCTGGATGAAGGGTTTCTGCGTAAAATTCTCATCAAAGACGGGGAAAATGCGATTGTCAATCAGGCGATTGCGATTTTTACCGAAAAAAAAGAGGAGAGCATCGAAGGGTATCAGCCGGAAGGGGAAGCTCGTGCCCCGGCAAAGGCCGAGCTCGCCACAGAAGCCCCTGCTCCGGGGAAAGAAATAACGCCCACCGCTCCTAAAGCAGCCAGCGCCATCCAGCAGCCCACCTTCGTTCCCGAGCCACCTCTAATGAAATATATTTTTCAATCCCCCCAAGAGGGTGACCGCCTGCGGGCTTCCCCATTAGCCAAAAAACTCGCTAAAGAAAAAGGAATTGACTTGACGACCGTGCGGGGAACGGGCCCCAATGAGCGTATCTTAAGCCGCGACCTCGATCTTGGGCAGCCAGCTGCGCCTGTGACATTCGGCCGGCGAGAAATGCCCGCCATTCCGCCCGGCACGTTCGAAGAGGTTCCGTTATCGCCGATGCGCAAAATCATCGCACAACGACTGCAAGAATCGAAAACCTTTATCCCCCATTTCTATTGTACCCAAGAAGTCCTCGCCGACAAAATGGTGTCCCTTCGTGCGGAACTCTCTTCAGCGGGATTAAAACTCTCCTTCAATGATTTTGTGATGCGAGCTTCCGCTTTGAGTTTGCGCGAGCATCCCCATATCAATTCCGGATTCAATTCCGTTACTCCCTCCATCATCCGTTTTAAAACGATCGATATCTCTGTCGCGGTGAGCGTCGAAGCAGGTTTGATCACGCCGATTGTGCGCCATGCCGACTATAAAAATCTGGGACAACTCTCTCAAGAAGTGAGACTCCTCGCATCCCGTGCCCGCGAGGGAAAGCTAAGCCGTGAAGAATACATGGGAGGCTCCTTTACCGTCTCGAATCTCGGCATGTATGGCATTTCTGAGTTTTCAGCCATCATCAACCCCCCCCAGGCTGCTATTTTAGCAGTCGGAGGGATCGAAGATAAGGCTGTTGTGAAAGAGGGAGGTATCGTACCTGGAAAAACAATGAAGCTCACCCTTTCTGTCGACCATCGCGTGATCGATGGCGCGGATGCGGCAAAATTCCTCAAAACCCTGCAAAAATACCTCGAGAGCCCTTCCCTGCTCTTGCTGTAAAAAAAAGCATTGGTGTCGTTAGAGCCATCTTTTCCGTATAAAGAGGATCAATGCTAAGGCGGAGGTCACCAGGATCAAAGAGATGATGAAGATAAAAGCATGCGAGCTCCGAGAGAGGGGAAGAACAATATTCATCCCATAAATACTCGCGATCATCGTAGGTATGTTGAAGATGATCGTCAATGATGTGAGCAGCTTTATGGTTTTATGCATATTGTTAGTGAATAGAATGTTGTAAGAATCGCGCAAACTCCTGATTGTTTTAACAGCAATCGAACAGAGTGTTTCTGATTGCTTGATCGCATTCAGCAAATCCTGGAGTTGTTCCTGCTCTTTTTCGTAAAGGCTCGTATAGCGCCCTGTTGTAATTTCCTCCAATACGTTGTGGGTCGGCTGCAAAGCAGAAAGATATTGGTTCAAAATCTCCTCGTTCCGAGTTAAAACCGCGATATCATCGCTTTCGACGTTGTTCATCTCTTTTTCTTGATGCAGGACGTTATGCCGCACCCGGCGGATATTCGAAGTAAAATCTTGGGTAATACTCAGAAGCAGATGGATCATCAGTTTTGAGCGCTGCAGTGTGGAAAGTTTTCCTTTCTTGCTGACAAAACTGTGAACGAGGGGATTTTTTTGCGGCGAAATCGTGATAAAATAATGGGTCGTGAGAATCATCGTCAATGTGGACGTATACAACCCCACCCCAATATCATGTTCTATGGGATGGCGTGTAAAAATCAGCACGTGATTGCGGATTTTTTCTATCCGAGGAATTTCATACCGGTCCAGGCTATCTTGAAGATCGGTAAATTCTAAACCGGTGAGTTGGCAAATTTCATTCAGGTCGTTGGCGTTGGCTTCATCGATGTGGATCCAGCACCCTTCCTTTGCGCTTGGCAAAGAAAGGAAATTCTCGTCTTTTGCAGTTTTGAAATAATACTCGATCATTTACCACCCTCTTAAACCCTATCTCAGATGCCAGATTTTATGTATATAGTAAATAATTTAATACTATTTGTTTCGCTAAATTTCCAAATGACTTATAAATAAATTTAAATAAAGTTTTATTATATTCATTTTATGGCAGTTGAATTTAATAATTTTTTATTCTATAATTTGTATTTAAATATTAGTTATTATTAAAAAATTAACAAGGAATTAATTATGACCAATCCCATCAATCACTCAGAGGTTCGTAACCCTGCACTCATTATACCTCATAACACTCCGCTCTTGGAGATGCCGCAAGATGTAGTCACTCAAATTTTGACATACTTGTCTGGCAAGGAAATAGGAACAAGCTCCTTACTCTGTAGACAATTGAACCAGGGACTGAAAGATGATGATGTCTGGCGCATATTATTTGATCACCGGTTTCCAACTGTTAATTCAAGGCAGATTAAGAATTTCCGGAATGCCTACCA
>CAJCIW010000104.1 GCA_903970455.1 Verrucomicrobiota bacterium
TTCAGAGGCGATTTTTTCGATCTCTTCCCCTAAAATGTGGGTGTGTTCGCGGCAGATGGAAGTAATGACGGAGAGAATGGGAGTGATGACGTTCGTGGCGTCGAACCGGCCCCCTATCCCTGTTTCAATGACGGCGAGATCGACTTTCCTCTTGCGAAAGTAATCGAAAGCGAAAAACGTCGCCATTTCAAAAAAAGTTGCCTGCAGCTGAAGCTCGTCGTCGATGGAAAAAATGCGGCGCATCCCCTCCACGACAGCTTCCTCATCTGCCATTTGTCCATTGACGTTGATCCGTTCGCAAAAAGAGTGGAGATGGGGAGAAGTGTATAGCCCCACACGATAGCCGGAAAGTTCTATGGCCTTGGCAATTTTTGTCGCAACAGAGCCTTTTCCGTTGCTGCCGGCGATATGGATGGTCGGATAAGCTGCCGTCGGAAAACCAAGGGCCTGGTCAAAAGCGAGCGCGTTGCCCAAGCCGGGCTTGCTGCTCGAGGTGGTTTGGAGTAACCGATCGATGAGCTGTTCAAAATTCATATGTGCTGAAAGATCTTGTGAAATGTCTCTTCATCCACCCAAGAGCATCCGAGTTGAATATACTCTTTCGAAGGGCCGTGAAAGTCGGACCCGCCGCTGATGAGCCACCCTTTTTCTTTTGCGGTATTTATCCAACGTTTCTCCTGCTCGGGAAGAAATTTTGCATAATGGCATTCTATCCCATCAAACGGGTATTTGAGTAGTTCTTTGATTTTGCGGGCATGTTCCAGAAGGTGGGGATGGGCGACGAACGCTTTTCCTTTAGCTTGATGGATGATGTCGATCGTCTCTTGAACAGAAACTCCTTCTCCGGGATCGTAGCAGGGCTTCCCGTCGCCGATGAATCGATTGAAAGCGTCCTTGATCGATGAGGCGTACCCTTTTTTAATCATGAGATGCGCGATATGGGGGCGTCCTAAACTCCCCTCCCCGAGAGCGGAGAGTTCTTCTTCCATGATCGTCATCCCGAGGCGGCTTAACTTGTCGAGGATCGTTTTATTGCGCAGTATACGGCGCCTTCGATGCAGCGCACACAGGTTGGTGATCTCAGGGGCATCGAGATCAAAATCATAGGCGAGGAGGTGGACGCTCATTTTTTGAAACACGCAGGAAAATTCGGCGCCCGCTCCCAAAAGAAGCCCCAATTCTTTGGCAAGGGGGCGTGCTTGAGAATAAGCTTCGACGGTATCGTGGTCGGTGATCGAAATGGCGGAAAGGCCGATTTCTTTGGCATGGCGCAAGAGCTGCTCTGGCGTCAAACTGCCATCGCTAAAGGTGGTGTGGCAATGCAAATCAGCACGAAAGGACATCTTTTTCTCTTGGAATGTAGCGTACTTCCATTTCAAGCTCGACGCCGGTCTTTTCTTTGACTGTCTTTTTCACTTCTTCAGCGAGAGCTAAAACATCTTGGGAAGTCGCATTGTCTTTATTGACGATAAAATTGGCATGGAGCGTTGAGACCTCGGCCCCGCCGATCCGTTTTCCTTTGAGGCCACATTGTTGGATCAGCGCGCCTGCGGAATGGGATTCCGGGTTGCGAAAAACGCAGCCGGCCGATTTATCTGAGTAGGGCTGCGTGCGTGTGCGGTAATCGATGATCCCGAGCTGCTTTTTTCTAGCCTCTTCGGATGGTCCGAGCAAGAACTTCGCCGAGGCGATCGCGCCTTTTCGTTTTTGAAAATTGGAAAAGCGGTAGGAAAAAGCGATCTGATCCCGTTTTAAAACTTCAAGATCGCCTTGTTCATTGACAAAAGAAACTTCGGTCAGTGCCTCGCAGGTTTCCGTGCCGCTCGCCCCTGCATTCATGTAGACGGCTCCTCCAATCGAACCGGGAATCCCGGAAGCAAATTCGAGCCCCGCCCACCCTTTGCGGGCTGTTTGGGTCCCCAAAAGTGAAAAAGAATAACCGGCCCCGGCGTGGACGATGGGCCATTCCCATTGGCAAAAGACGATCTTGTTGAGGACCACAACCCCATCGAAACCCCGGTCGTCGAATAAGCAATTGGAACCTTTGCCGACGATCAAAAAAGGAAGGTTTTGCGCATGGCAATATTTTAAAACGGCTTGCAGATCTTCCGTTTTTTGTACTTCAGTAAAAAATCGCGCCGGACCGCCGATCCCAAACGTGGACAATTGGCTTAAGGGCTTATCGACTTCAAACTGGCTGGGCCGAAACGGTTGATTCATTAGAAATCTTCTTATAGATGGCATCTAATATCGCGTTGACAAACGACGCTGCCTCTGGAGTTGCGAATTTCCGTGTCAGGCGTATCGCTTCCGCAATCGCCACTTTTGGCGGGACGGCGGGTGAAAAAAGAAGCTCAAAGGCCCCTAAACGGATCACATTCCGCTCGACGCGGGGGATCCTTTCGAAACCATACTCTTCCGAATGGGTGTTCACAAGCTCATCGATCTGGGGGAGCTTCTCCACAATTTTATCCTTAGCCTCCGTCGCCTCGCGCAGAACTTTTTTTGTCACAGCCAGCTGGGCCATAAGCATTTCGGCTACTTCTGCGCAGCCACCAAAGTCTGCGCTATAAAGCAGCTGGAAAACAATCTCTCGGAATTTTTGGGGCGATAGCGGCATACATCATCTAAAATTTTGAGAAAAGCAACTAAATATACCACATCCCCTCCTTTGCCACTACTACTATCGGCGTTAAAATAAAATTTAAATTTGACTTCTAAGGAACCAGGCCATTTTTTCATGGCTCCCCAACATACGCCCCAGCATATCCACAGTAGCAAAATCCCCATCCCGATCGGCTATTTCAGCTACCTTTCTGGCACCTCTAATGCATGTTTCATGGCCATGGACCAAACTGGTCAGCATTTCCTTGGCTTGTAAAACTTTTTCTTCCCCTTTGATCGTCGATGTAATGGCAAACGCGGTAAAACTTGCCTCGACGAAATTTCCGAGCGCGCGAATTCTCTCGGCGATTTCATCGACAGCTTCGGCTAGTGTCTGATACTGTTTTTCGAAGAGAAGGTGTAGAGAATAAAACTCCGGACCTCTCACATTCCAATGAAAATTCTGCGTCTTTAAATAGAGCGCATAAGTATCTGCAAGGACACGCGACAACCCTTCGCTAACTGCTGCCCTGCTCTCTTCAGGTATTCCTACGTTCATTTCCATCTCGACCTCCTTTCCTAGAACAACATATAGCAGAAGAATGTCCAACTCTCCAAATAATTATTGAATTCTGTGAACTGTTCTTGATACCCTTGGAGATTCGAAGCAGAAAAATTTGGAACACTTGTGTTAGGAATCTTCCTCGACACCGAGGCAAATGGGCTCAACCCGAAAAAGCATAAGATCATTGAAATCGCCTATCAACTCATCGATCTCTTCAGCGGCGAACTGAAAGACTCGTTTCATTCTACTGTTTCCATGTCTTCTGAAGATTGGGAAAAAAGCGATCCTGAAAGTTTGCAGGTCAATGGATTCAAATGGGAAGAGATCGAGAGGGGGCAGAATGCCTCCGAGGTCGGCAGACAGATTCAAGCTTCCTTTGCAAAAAACAAGATCAAACGCGGGGAAGCTGTCTTCATTTGCCAAAATCCCTCTTTCGACCGGGTCTACTTCTCCCAATTGGTCGATCCCGACCTGCAGGAAAAGCTGCTGTGGCCCTACCACTGGCTCGATTTAGCTTCGATGTATTGGTCAGAAGCGATGAAAAAGGGGGCACTCGGCACTGGAAAATATCCCTGGCAAACAGGCTTCTCCAAAGACAAAATCGCGCGGGCTTATCAGCTCGCAGCAGAAGAACAGCCTCACCGCGCCATGAACGGCGTCAAGCACCTGTTCCTCTGCTACCAAACAATCGTCGGCTTTCCCGGTATTTATTCCTGAGAAACTTCAAAAAAAGCAGTTTGTTTCTTCAATCTAGATCCAAATTAAAATAGATTTTCACAACAAATTTTTAATTGACAAGGGAGCGCCTTGAATTATTACTGAAGACTCATGTAAAATCAATTTTTTTTAAAACAGGTGTTTTATTGTGACCAAATCTATAAGTAATTGCATTAACCATACTGAGTTTGTTCCTGTACAGCAAAATTCCCTTATACTAGACATGCCCTTAGATGTGGTTGTAGAGATATTCAAACATCTAAGAGCCCAGGAATCGGGCACTTGCCGATTGGTCTGCCATCAGTGGAAACAAATGTTTGGCGACAATGCAATTTGTCAAAAGTTACTCGAGAATCATTTTCCGTTTTATCGTATTCCAAAAGGAATGACGAATTTCCAGGAAGCCTACCAAGCACTATTCAAACTTAATTCAAACTTTACCAACGGAGTCTATGCTGATTATAGTATTGATCTTGATCCGGAGGGAAGCGGTATTTCTTCACTATTCATTTCTGATGGAATGCTCTTTACTGGCGATAGGGAAGGTAAAATTAAAATCTGGGATTTAGATACAAAAACTTGCATAAAAACACTTGATGTTCATAGATGTGTCAACTCTCTTGTTATTTCGGATAGAAAGCTCATTTTTCCTGGCTCTTACACTGGCAAGATCCATATCTGGGATCTAGAGACAGACACTCCTATAGGAATATTAGAGGGGCACACATACGAAGTAAACTGTCTTGCTTTTTCTGATGGCAAACTCTTTTCCGGCTCTGAGGACAAAGAGATCAAAATCTGGGATTTAGATACAAATTCTTGTATTGCAACGCTTAAGGGGCATCCATTTCCGATCTACTCCCTTGCCATTTTCAATGGCAAACTTTATTCCGGCTCTAAAAGTGATGACAGGATCAAGGAAGGAATGGTAGGTGTCTGGGATCTAAACACAAAAACTTGCCTAGGAACAATAGAACATGGACTTGCTGGACCCGTTTACTCTCTTTTGAGTTCCGAGGGGAAACTGCTTTCTTTCTTTGACGGGCACCGTGGCGCTGGGATCAAAATCTGGGATTTAGAAACAGAAAAGCGGATACAAACATTTGATAGGGATAAGGCAAGACGTATTATCGGTCCGACATTTGATACGGATGAGGCAAAACATATTACTGGTCCGAATGTCTCCCATGCTATTTCCAATGGCAAGCTCTATTCCTCCCAGGTGAACTTTTTTGGGCAAAACGATGGTACGATCAACGTTTGGGATTTTGGGGCAGAGTTCGACGCGGTATTTGACAAGCTCGCAGACCTAATCGAAAGCGGCGCTTCTAAAAACGCCTATCAAGCTTTCCTGCGATTCTCAAGAATGCCAAGAACAGCAAAAAATAAAATTTATGGTGAATTATACACGATCCTTAAAAACCTCAAGCTTATTTCCAATGATTACTGGGGATGTGGAGAAGATGCTTTTCATGGGGTACGTGGGCAAAATTCAACTACTTCGCAAAAAGCTCAGGCGATTCGAAACTATCTACAAGAGCAGCTTAAAAAAGACAGCCATCCTTTACTCATCGATTTTGGAATCGTGAGTTCGCATGATTATTCAACAAAACTCGGAACCAGACCCGCACATCTGGAAAAAATAGGCATTTTATCAGCTGAAGATCTTAAGATCATTTGCTCTCTTTCTCCCGCTATTCAAGTACTGATGATCGAGGAAGAATCGGGAGTGGAGGAAAATTTTAGAGATGATGCAGTCAAGAGAAAAGCGCATCAGCGCCAAAAGGCATTATCAGATCTCTCTGATCAAATTTTGCAAGCAGTGGCAAGCAAGATTCAAGAAACAAATGGCTGCAGCGTTCTTCTTTATGAGGGAGAGTGTCCATGGATCGGTTTTCAAAATCGATTGAACGCCTTCCGGGCAAAACTCGACGCAATTGTGCTGGAATGTAAAGATTTGCCAAAACTCACTGTAGAAGCCTTCAAGTCAGCGAAATACAACGACCTGGTCAATGAATTAAATGCATTAGCCGGGGAGTTCCAGACCCTGGATCGCGATCATCAAATTGCCAAGCTACACACCTACATCAACCAATGGGGCATTCTTACTGCGTGGACACGTCGCAAGGGGGATGACCTTGCCCCGTAAAAACGGTCCATAAAGAAATAGAGGTTCGTATAAACTTTTAACACAAAAGGAATACGATCCATGAAAAAGAGATTTTCAGAAGAACAAATAATTCTCATTCTTAAAGAAGCAGATACAGGGGCAA
>CAJCIW010000105.1 GCA_903970455.1 Verrucomicrobiota bacterium
ATGCTCAAGCAACAATTGGGAGTTGTTATTTCCACCAAAAGAATTATGACAAGGCCACAGAGCTCTTAAGTAAAATACCAGAGACCCATCCTAAGTTTGCAAATGCTCAAGTAACAATTGGGAGTTGTTCTTATTTCGGCCAAAAGAATTATCGTAAGGCCATAGCACACTATAGTCAAGTGCCCGAGACCAATCCTAAGTTTGCAGATGCTCAAGCGGCAATTGGGCTATGTTATTGGCTCCAAAAAAATTATAGCAAGGCCATAGAGCACTTCAATAAAGTGCCCGAGACCCATCCTAAGTTTGCAGATGCTCAAATCAATATTGGGAGATGTCATATTGCCCTGGCCAAAGAGCACTTTAACAAAGTGCCTGCATCTCATGAAAGATTTGGACTTGCTCAAGGGCTTATAAAATCGCTGTGACTCGTGGTCCTTAACAAAAATTCTTGAGACAATTTCGAGCGTGAAAGCTCGCTCAAATCGACGACCGCAGGCTTCGCAATTTGATCCGTATTAATTCAATACGAATCAACTTGCGCTCGTCGATTTGAGCGAGCTTTCACGCTCGAAATTGTCTCAAGAATTTTTGTTAAGGACCAGCGGACTATTCCTTCTGGACGTAGGCTTGATCGAGCGCTAAATTGAGCATCGGGACATTGACGCGTATTTCGCCCAGGAGTCCGAAAAAAGGGCGTTCGGTATACTTTTGGACAAGATCATTCACCTCTTCCTCTGAAATACCCCGCTCCCTTGCCACTCTCCCCACCTGGAGTAGTGCATTGGTGATGCTGATATGAGGGTCGAGTCCACTTGCAGAGGCTGTGACAGCATCAATGGGGATGCAAGTGTCTGCTGTAAGCAAATTCGTCAGCCTATACAACTCAGCGCGCGTGGAAATCTCTTGCAGAAGGGCTGGGGATGCGGGGCCTCTCTGGCTTCCCGATGAAGACGCAGCATTGTACTCTTCATCCGGCGTCAGAGAGGGACGAAGGTGAAAATAACGGGACGATGTGAAGTGTTGTCCGATCAATGGGGAGCCGACGAGTGTTTGCCGCTCGGGATAAAATAAAAGACTGCCTCCAGCCTGAAAAGGGAAAAAAATCCGCCCGATCAAGAAGAGTGTCAATGGATAAGCTCCTCCAAAAAGAAGAGTGAAAACAAGCATCAGAAGAAAAGCATTTTTAATCATGTGACAAACCAATGGCTAATGACAGCATCGATTGTTTTAATTCCTATAAAAGGAAAAACAACTCCGCCGAGGCCGTAAATGAGCAAGTTTTTTTTAAGGATCGCGTTGACTTTATCCGGAACGAGTTTCACTCCTCTGAAAGAAAGAGGGACAAGCAAAACTAAAATGAGCGCGTTGAAGATCACTCCGCTCAGGATCGTATTTCTCGGGGTGCTGAGATGAAGAAAATTCATCACTGAAAAACCTGGAAAAACAGGAATGAGAAGAGCCGGGAGCAGGACGAAATATTTTGCAATATCGCTCCCCAGGGTAAATGCCATTAAAACCCCTCTTGTCATCAGAAGTTCTTTGCCGATTTGGATAATATCAAAGAGCTTGCCCGGATGGGAGTCGAGATCGATCATGTTGGCGGCTTCTTTTGCTGCCTGGGTCCCGTTGTTCATGGCGATGGCGAGGTCGGCTTGCAATAGAGCGGGGACGTCGTTCAGGCCGTCGCCTATCATCGCGACAGAATGTCCTTCCAGCTGCTGCTCCTTGAGGTAATGTAATTTTTGTTCAGGGTTCGCCGAAGCTAAAAAATCGTCTGCCTGGACATCTTTTGCTACCACAGCCGCAGTTAAAGGGTTATCGCCCGTGACGATTACGGTTTTTACCCCGAGCAATTTGAATCGGTTGAATTGATCGGCGAGTCCTGTTTTGATTTTGTCTTGGAGAATCACGGTTCCCAGGATCCGCTCCTGGTTAGCGACAATCAAAGGGGTATTCCCCTCTTTGGCGGTATTTTTGACAACTCGGGAGACTTCTGTAGGGATCGTTTTTTGAAAAAACTGTTCAATCGCATCGGCAGCTCCTTTTCGGTATTTTTCTTCGGCAAGATCGATTCCGCTTAGCCGTGTTTCCGCGCGGAAAGGGAAAAAATCAAATTGTACTCGGGGACGGATGCAGACGAATGGGAATTGTGTTTTAACGAGTTCGAGAATGCTGCGCCCTTCCTTTGTTTCATCCGAAAAGGAAGTGAGGTAGCAGGCCCTGGCAAATTCTTCTGGAGGGATATCGATTGCAGGCACCAATCCCACAGCGAGGCGATTCCCCTCCGTGATGGTCCCCGTTTTGTCGAGAAGCACGAGGTCGACCTCTCCGGCGGCTTCGACGGCCTGGCCGCTTTTTGCGACCACATTCTTTTTGATCAACCGATTGATGCCGGCAATCGAAATGGCATTCAACAGTCCAGCGATGGTTGTCGGGATCAAACTCGCTAGCAAGGCGATTTGCATGGTGATATCGAGATGGGCATTGTAAAAGATCCCAAAAAATTGAAAATTAGCCACCATGACTAAAAAAATAATGCAGAGGCTGGAGAGGAGAATTGTCGTCGCTATCTCGTTGTGTGTTTTTTTGCGCGAGGAGCTTTCGACGAGATCGACCATTTTGTCAAGAACGCCTTCGCCAGAGTTTGCCATCACTTTGATGACGATCTCATTGGAAAGGACTTTAGTGCCCGCAAGCACATTTTGGCTCCCGCTCATCGCTCTTCGGACGACGGGGTGCAGTTCTCCAGTAAAGAGGGATTCGTCGATGCTCGCAAAACCTGAGATGATATCCCCATCAGCGGGAATGATCTCGTCCTTCCGAACGAGAACGAGATCACCTTTTTTTAAATCTTTATCGCTGACGACGTTGAGATTGCCGTCTTGATCATAGAGGTTGGCAAAGGTCGTGCCGCGTGATCGACGTATAAAATCCGTTGTTCTCTCGCCGCGAATTTCCGCATAGGATTCAGCGATATTGGAAAAAAATACGATTGCCCAAAGCCACAAAGAGACATGCAAAGCAAAATAATCGATTTGCTCCCGCTGAAAAAAAATGAACTGGAGGGTCGTGAGAATGGCCCCTATCTCTGTGATGAAGATAATGGGATTGCGATACAAAGTGAAGGGATTGAATTTTTCCAGCCCGCCATAAATGCTTAATAAGAACTCATCTGAAAAAATCTTGATCATCGCATCATTTCACTCATTAAAATATGTTCGTATGCGGGCCCCAGCAGCAGAGCAGGGAGATAGCCAAGCGCGTTAATGACCAAATACACAGCAATCAGCAATAGAATAAAGGTAATGCCTGAGGCTGGAAAAGTGGTGGCTGTTTCCGGAGCGCGTTTCTTCATTGCCAGGGAACCCGCCAGCGCCATTGTCGGCAGGATGACGAGAAATCTGCCGGCCAACATCGATAGAGCCGTGCTGAGTTTGAAATAAACCGAGGCGGCATTGATATGTGCAAAATCACTGCCGTTGTTGGACATTGTCGATGAAAAGACATATAACATTCCTGTGAAGCCGTGAGTGGGTTGTGTGGGAAGGACGAGCTTTCCCCATCCAGACATAAAACTCAAAGATGTCAGGCCTAAGATACCGACAATATAAATAATCACGGGGAGCATGCTCATTTTGATTTCAAAGGATTCGATTTTTTTTCCCAAATATTGCGGAGCACGTCCAATCAACATCGCAGCGATGAAAGTGCTGACGAGGATCAAGTGCAATACGGAATAAATACCGGTTCCGACGCCGCCGAAAATGACGTTTCCTGTTTGCATGTTTTGCAATAAAATTCCCTGTGACCAAGGCAGATAGCAAGTGTGGCTGGAATTCATAGCCCCATCGGATACAGTCGTTGTGGAAGTGGCGAAGAGCGCACTATCAAAACTCCCGAACCGCTGCTCTTTTCCTTCCATATTCCCTTCGCTCAAGTCCAGCATTTGATCTGTCAGAAGAGGATTTCCTCGAGCCTCCATCGTAGAAGTCAGAAAGACGCCAATGGAAAAAAGCAGAAGCATGAAAATATAAATCGACCAGGCATGCTTCTGATTTTGAACGGATTTGCCGTAATAATAGGTCTGGCCGGCTGGGATCAAGAGGATCGATAAGATCTGCAGCCAATTGCTAAACGGCGTTGGATTTTCATAGGGGTGTGCAGAATCGGCATTTGTAGCCCCTCCGCCATTGGAGCCAAGAAGCTTGATCGACTCAAAACAGGCGATGGGGCCCTGGGCAATCACTTGGACTTCCTCTTTTTCGAGGGTTTGGGCTCGCGTATAGGGTTTAAAATTTTGCGGCACCCCTTCGGAAATGAAGACTGCAGAAACCAAGATGGCGAGCGGTAGGAATAAATAATAACAGACGCGGATGATGTCGACCCAGAAATTGCCCAAAGAGGTTGAGGAGTTATTAGCAACTCCTCTCACGCAGGCCGCCGCGACGCAAATCCCTACGCTAGGAGAACAAAAATTTTGTACGACCAGCCCAAAAATTGTGGAAAAATACGAGATTTCCTTTTCGGGATTGTAATTTTCCCAGTCTGTATTTGTGACAAAGCTGACAGCCACATTGAAACTTCCGACGAGATCAAGCCCCTCGATCTTTTCCGGGTTTAGAGGGAAAAGGTGTTGGAACAATAAGATCAAAAAAAGGAACAAAAAACTGAATAAAGTGAACAGGAACAGGGAGGCCGTGTACTTTTTCCAATCCTGCTCCACCGACGTATCGATGCGGCAAACTTTGTAAGTGATTCTTTCTAAGGGCTTTAACAGAAATTCCAGCCCAGTTTTCCCTTCTCGGTCCAAAACTCTGCACAGATACAGGCCCGTCGGCTTCACAAGGGCTGTCAGGATGATCAAGAGGAAAATGAATTCCAGCCAGTTTGAATGGGTCACCGATTAAAACCTCTCCGGCCAAACAAGGGTGCAAAATAAGTAAATGAGGAGAAATACCGAGAGAATACCAACGACAATCGCAAACACCAAGGCCCACCTCACATAAGGGCCGACTCTAAGAGATAAAAAAAAACTTGTCAAATGGGCTTTTGGAGAAAGATGTAAAATAATTATTTTACAAATTTGTGATATTTAAGAAGATTTCTATCTTGAATTAAAATTTATATTTGTTGTGCAATTGTTTTTATGAAGTTAGTTTATTTTTAATAAATCTTCTTTAAAAAAATAATTAGGAAATAAACATATGTCAGTTTCAAATGCTCCTTTTGACCACCCCTTTTCATTCGGTCCTTCACCCCACGTCGACACGGATGTGCGTGTCGCTCAATTGATAGGGCTTGAGGGGATCCTTGCACGCTCGTATGTCACGCATGGCACAACGCCATGCAAGACCCCAGCATCTGGTTTACCTTGTTTGACACGGAATCTGTCCCCCGCATTGCAAAACATGATGTTGCTATCGCCAAGGAAGATTTCCAGTTCATGCATCCCAGAACCCTGAATGGGAAGGTTCGCCTGGACCTTCTCGTGTCTCCGCGGCCTTGATGTTCAGCAGTGGTATGACTCGTTCGGAACGCTTCCCTTCGATTTTGCGTTGCCCCGCACAGTCCAAATTCACAAAACCTTCCTGCCCGCGGTATAGCTCGGCACTTAGCAAAATCCAAAGTTTAAGAATCCAATTTCGGGTTAGAAAAAAGTCGAAAGGGGATCGACGTCGATAAAAAGGCGGACTCTCTTTGGCCATGCTGGCAAAAGGGCTGGCAAACGTCCTAATTTTTCGGCTTTGATCAGAAATTGATAACGGAATTCCCCCTTTATTTTCGCATGTCCGGAGGGAACAATCGGAAAGATCTCGAAATGGGAAGGGAGACGGCTGATGAGGTCTGTGCGCAGAGCTTCAGCTGCATCCTGCACCTCCTCCCCATTTTTTCCGGAGAACGTGAACTTCACAAGGCGTGTAAAGGGGGGGTATTTGAACAGTTCCCGGACGGCGATCTCGTGCTCAAAGAATTTTCCATAGTCTTGATCCTTGGCCATTTCAATCACCGGATGATCGGGAAGATGTGTTTGAATGATCACCTCGCCGCTTAAGGCTCCACGGCCCGATCTGCCGGCGACCTGAGTGAGCAGCTGGAACACATTTTCAGAGGCGCGGAAATCGGGGATCTGCAAACTGCCGTCCGCATTTAAAACTCCCACCAAAGTCACTTGAGGAAAGTGGAGCCCCTTCGCGATCATTTGCGTCCCAATCAGGATGTCGGCTTTGCCGGCACGGAATTGTTTGAACAGCACATCGTGGCTCCCTTTATGGCGGGTTGTGTCCGCATCGAGGCGAAGGGTCCTGATGTTGGGCAATAAAGCGTGCAAGGCGCGTTC
>CAJCIW010000106.1 GCA_903970455.1 Verrucomicrobiota bacterium
TCCCGCTTGATTCGGCCATCACAAATCCTAAGTTAAACCGAGCACAGAAAGAAGCAGTGGAAAATGGGATGGTCCATTCTTTCTCTCTGCTGACGGGGGGTCCAGGAACTGGAAAGACATTTACCGCTGCGGAATTCGTGAAAACAACCCTTGCCTCCCTTTGTCCGGAAAAGCGGAAACTCTTTAGGATCATTTTAACAGCTCCCACAGGAAAAGCCGTTGCACAACTGGAAGGGAACTTACGCACTTCTTTAGAAGAAAGCGTCTCGATTCGTACTGGCACATTGCATGCGATCCTTGGGATCAAAAATGATGAAGGCGAGGAGGAAGAGGGGGAACTCCTCTTTGCCGACCTGATCATCGTCGATGAGTGCTCCATGATCGACGCCCGCATTTTTTCTCGCCTCCTTACCTCTGTGCCAAATGGAGCTCGTTTGCTGCTCATCGGGGACAAGAATCAACTCCCTCCGATTGAAGCGGGAAGTGTTTTTGCCGATCTCATCGACGCGGGAGTTTACCCCTCTGTTCACCTCAACGAATGCCTTCGGTCCGATCTCACCGAAATTTTAACACTCGCTGAGCACGTCAAGCAGGGGGATGCAAAAGCAGTTCTTGAACACTTAAAAAATCACAAAAGCATCGGATGGACCGATCTGAATGAAAATAAAATTACTCCCGCCCAGCTTTGGGAACAATGCAAAGGCCATTTCAAACCTTATTCATTGGAAAAGCCAGTTCCGGAGCAAATTCTCAGTTTGATCGGCCGGTTTTCTCTCCTTTCATCCATACGAAAAGGCCCTCTTGGAGTCGATGCGATCAACCGCTATTTTCTTTATCAATCGCTCAAAGCAGTTCCTGAAGACGCCTGGTGGATCGCGCCGATCATGATCACGCGCAACGACTACGAATTGGAGTTGTACAACGGCGATTTGGGCTTTCTCGTGAGAAAATGCCCTCATGATTTCTCTTTGCGCCAACTTTCTCTTGAGGATTACGTTCTGTTCAGCGGACGGAAGGGTGGATACCGGCAGCTTTCCGCCTTGCATTTATCCTCTTACGAATACTGTTATTGCCTGTCCGTCCACAAAAGCCAAGGAAGCGAATACGACGAGTCTCTCATCTTAATCCCTCCCGGCTCAGAACTATTCGGTAGAGAAGCAATCTATACCGCCATCACGCGCGTGAAAAGGAAAGTTTCTCTCTTGTGTAGCGCTGAAGTACTGACGCAATCTATCCTTACAAGTTCAAAAAAAATGTCAGGTCTCATCCAGAGAATAAAATCTGACGTTACCAACGATAAAAGTAGCGGGGATTATCTGTAAACCAGAAGTGGATCGAGTGGCGAATGCCTCTCCGCATGCGCAATACTTCATGATAAAAATCAGAGCCGTCAGGGGATAGCACCAGCATGCCCGCTTGAATAGGGATCACTTTCTGATAAGTGTGTTGGCATGGGCCATCTTCGAAGACGATTTCACCGCCTTCAAAGTCATCGTCGAGATAGACTAGCCCTGTATAAGTCCTCCATCCGGTGTGATTGGGAACAAATCGGGATCCTGGACAAGTGCCGTTGCAAGTGGCCCTGAGTTGATTTTGATCTGTTCCATGAATGGGGCATTCAAAACGGATATTGTCCGCATGATAAATAGCGGAATTCCCTTTAATTCTGGAAAAAAATGCGCAAAAGTCTAATTGCTGAATCCGATTCGGCTGATAATGGCGTGCAATCAGCTCAAGAATGCGATCGGAAATTTGTTGGACTAACGTTCGTACAGTCCGATCCGACACATCTTGCATCGGCAGAATATTGTCTGTTTGGGCAGAGTAATTTCCCTGTTTCTGTGCATCGTAGAAATCGATGAGAAGTGCAGCCTCCTCAGGAGTGATGAAATTTTCCCGAATAATGATTTGGTCTTCCGGAGTTGCAAAAGCAGGCACGCATACGGCAAGAATAAATAAGAAAAAAAGTTTTCGCATTTTCAACCTCATTGAAGAGTTTTGAATGGTAATCAAATTCCCCCTTTTTGGTGAAATGATCTTTAGGTATGATGCCCCTGACAAGGGGGCCCTATGCGAAAATCTTCATTCTTTTTGATCTTATTTGTTCTCTGCTCTTCTCTCATCGCCAAAGAAGCGAAACTTTCGGGAAAGCAACAGATGACAGCGCTTCAAAATGGGATCGAAAGAATCATTCTCGATGCCGATCCGGAAGTGCACATCGGCATAGAAATCGTTTCGTTGAAAAATGGGCAGAGGCTCTATCAAAAAAGCCCGCATCATCTCTTTGTTCCTGCTAGCTGCATTAAACTGATCACTGGGGCCGCAGCTCTGCATCTGCTGGGCGTCGACTATCGTTTTACGACAAAGTTGTGGACAGATGGAACGATCGAAGATACCACTCTGAAAGGAAATCTTTATTTGCAAGGATCGGGCGACCCCGATCTCGCTGTACGCGATTTGGAGGAGCTGGTTTTCCAATTAAAATTGCAAAATATCACAACAATCGAAGGGGATCTGTTTGCTGATAATACCCTTTTCGACGCCATTGCGCAAGGTCCAGGCTGGATGTGGGACGACACAGGGTACGATTGGTCGGCGCCTATGCAAGCTTTAACATTGAACCGTAGCTGTATCGATATCTGGGTCAAGCCCGCAGAAAAGGTGAATACCCGTCCTCGCGTCTACCAATATCCTAAAAGCGATTTCGTCCGGGTTGAAAATCGGGCGGTCACGACCAAAGAAGAAAATGACCTCATTGCGAAACGACGCGCCATGAGCATAGACAACATTATCGATATCGGAGGGAAAATGCCTCTGAACGGGGAAACCAGACACCTTGCCATTCCGGTCGAAGAACCCCATCTTTATACGATCCACGTCCTAAGAAACATACTGCTCAAAGCAAAAGTGGGATTTGAAGGAAAAGTCGCCTCTAGACAGACCCCGAAGGATGCTGTTGTCCTTGCAAGCCATACTTCTCGCCCTCTTTCCCAAATTGTCGAGGAAATGATGAAGACGTCAGATAATTTGATCGGCGACGCCCTTTTTAAAAAGATGGGAGAAAATCGTTTTGGAGCTCCGGGCACATGGCAAAAAGGGTCGCAGGCGGTGCGGGAGTTTTTAGCTCAGACCGTCGGATTGAATGTGGAAAAAATGGTGATCGTGGATGGATCGGGGCTATCTCGCTACAACCTTGTCTCCGCCCATCATTTCTTAGAATTTTTAAGTTGGATGCACAAACAATTTTCCTGCTCCAGCGAATTTATCTCCTCTCTCCCGATTTCCGGAACAGATGGAAGTTTAGTCCGTCGGATGAAAAGTGGAGAACTAAAGGGGAAAGTCCGGGCAAAAACCGGCGCCATGACAGGGATTTCTTCTCTATCAGGGTATTTGTCGACAAAGGATGGGGAGTTGTTAGCTTTTTCGATTCTGCAAAATGGATTTACCGGCAAAGTCAGCGAGTATAAAACAAAAATCGAAGACGAGATTTGCGCATTTCTGGTGAATTTTTCAAGGGAAGAGTAATTAATCCCGACTTGGCAACTGGCTCATTATTACATCAATCAGCCGCGTTAAGTGCGCTACCATGTAAAATGGTATAGAAAGGATATTTTTTTCCCATTTCAGGGCGTCTTGTGAGATTTTTACTCCAAATAGGGATCTTTTTTCTTCCATGAACACACGAAGGGATCGTAATTTTCCTGTCTTGCCAGCCTTAACTTCAAGGGGGAAAATATGGCCTTTGTAAGCAATCACATAATCCACTTCCGCAGAGCTTGATGTTTTTTCTCGCGCCCAAAAAAATAACCGTTCCTCTAAGAAAGGATCGCATGTTGCCAATAGCTCTTGTCCAACAAATTGCTCTGCAAGGGCGCCAGTCATCAGATCGGAATCTAGAGGGTCTACGTTCATCACTTGCTCAACTAGACCGATATCTAAAAAAACTACCTTAAACACATGTTGCTTCTCTGTTGCAATCAGGGGAAGGCCTTCAGCTGCTGTCGGATTAATTGGATGCAAAACGCCCGCTAACTTCAGGAGTTCAAATGCGAGTTTCATAGAGCGTGCGGGATTGGGGAGATCTGGATCAATCCTACTGTATTTGACATGGTCACCTATTAGTTTTGGGCCCTCTTCGAAGATTTTCTTAAGATAGCGATGTTGGGTTCGAGTCGCATACTTTCCAAAATCAGCTTCATACGCGTCCCATAAAGCTTTTTGAGCGTATTTTACGTCCAAATAGGAATTGGTTTTTAAAAAAGTAACCACGCTTGCTGGCATTCCGCCAACTATAAAATAATCCTTTACCTTCTTAAGGAGCTGAGCATGAATAGCAGGTGGAGGAGGGGTTGCCATATCGAATGAAGCAAGAGCTTTCTGTAAAGGAGATTCTCCCAAGCCAATGAGAAATTCCTCAAAAGACAAGGGGTAAAGTTTAGCAAATTGGACTCTTCCCACGGGATATGAAAAATCTTCATCTCGAATAACAAATTCCAAAAGTGAGCCTGCCGCGATAAGATGCAGATCTGGTAATTGTTCTTTGAAGTATCTCAAGGATTGCAATGCCTTTGGGCATTGTTGAATCTCGTCTAGAAAGAGCAAGGTTTCCCCGGGAATAATTTTCTGGTGGGTTAAAAGCTCAAGTTGGTTCAAGATAGACAAAGGATCAAACGTCTCAAAACATTGCTTGTAGACGGATGAAGCCTCAAAGTTAATTCCCACAAAATTCTTAAATTCTTCCCGTCCGAATGTTTCTATAATGAAGGTTTTCCCCACCTGCCTTGCCCCACTTACAATCAAGGGAATCCTGGTTGGACTATTTTTCCATTTACAAAGTGTTTGTTTAAAAAAGCGCTGCATATGTATGGAAATAGGGGGTTATTTTATGCCAATTGTGTATAAAATATAGGGGTAATTTTGTGCAAAAAAATCGCATCTCTCTAATAATCAACAGGCTGCATTCTGCTTGTACACATCGTGATTCGAAAGTTGGCCGCTGGCTTCGTCAGCATCCTCATCTTTGCAACGGGCTGCATCGAGCTTGTGCTTGCACACCCCCTGCTCCTCTTGCAAAAGAGCGGTTCTATGCAACTGTCCGCAGCCCCAACGGCGCGCGCGCTGCAAATCTGAAGCGCGGACATTGCACTGGCCAACTTTTGAATCCCTCTGTATATGGGTAACGATCAGTGTAAAGGGGTGAGAAAGTACAGGGATCTCATTCCTCTGCGAAGAATAAGATCCTGCGGCTTTAAATACTACTTGGTGAGGGCGTGGAGGCGGGATTTGACGCGGTTTGCTTTATTTGCCTTGTAAATCCCTTTTTTAACTCCTTTGTCCATCAAACTATACACGTCATCGAGTTTGGATTTCAGGTTTGCAGAGTCTTTTTTAGAGACAGTTTCATGAAAAGAACGGACCGCCGTGTTGACTTTTGCTTTAAAAGAGCGGTTCCTGACGTTTCTTTTTTGTCCTTGGAGGTCTCTTTTTAAGGCGGACGGCTTTCTTTGCTTGGGTTTACCTTTGCCATTGTCTTTTTTTTCTTCTGCCATATCAAAATATTCCTTAAGAATTTTTTCAGATAGAAGTAATATAGCTGGTCTTGACATAATTCGTCAAAAGTGAATTTTTTAAAAATTTTTCTATGCAAAAGAACCTCTATCGGTTTTGGGTGGTCCTCTTAGTTGCCTCCGGGCTAATCGCCTTGTGGTTTTCTGGCAGTGCCGCGGCAAACCTATGGAAATATTTTCGTTTAAATGTTCAGACATCGGCTGAAGTTTTGCAGTGGCGGGTACAGGAACTCTCTTCATCCCGCTTTGCCATTCAGGCCGAATACCAATTCAAACTCAATGGAAAGACCTACACAGGCGAAACAATTTTTGAAAATCCGCAGTTTCTCAACAGCTTCGCAGCAGAAAATTACATGAGGATTAACGGCTCAAAAAATTGGGAGACGTGGTACTGCTCAAGCAAGCCTTCCTATAACTGTTTGGAAAAGAAATTTCCCAAGAAAAAATGCCTCCAGGCTCTCCTCACCATCGGCGTTTTTTTCTATTTCTTTTTTGCGAGAAGCTTCGTCACGAAGCTGGGTTTTTCTCGTTCAAGCCCTTGAACTTGTCGCAGTGAATTTTTTTTAATTAGCGCCAGCTTCTATTCTCCCATTTGAAAGAGATTTTTCAGTTGAGATTCGGAGAGAGCCGATAAGGAGTGCACTCCTCCCGATTTAAGGTTGTTCCACGCCTTTAAAATTCCCCATTGATTGATATAGGCAGACAATCTAGCAATCTGATGATCCCTATCCAATCCAGAAAACTCTTCA
>CAJCIW010000107.1 GCA_903970455.1 Verrucomicrobiota bacterium
AATTGGGTGGAAAAACTCAGCTCCGTTTTCACTCGGGACAACACTCTTCCGATAGAAATTTTCGTCAGACACTGCAATTACACTTCTGTCAGCGCCCATAAAAACCGGTTCCCCAACTTTGACAAAGAGCTTTGTTTGAAAAACCTGCTTTCGACAATAGCCGGACATTCAAGAATCAATATCACTTTTTTTCTCGACAACTTTCATCCGATGCAGGGGATCCATTTTCTTCATAAACAGGCCATTTATCCCATCATCGAGTTCAAGGCAGGCTCGGAGGCTGTTTCCTTTCTTCGCATGCTAGAATACGTCCATGAGCAAAAATTCTCTCCAGACACGATCATCTATTTTCTCGAAGACGACTATCTGCATCGTCCCGATTGGCCTACCATTTTGCGCGAAGGGTTAACACTCCCCGGAATTGACTATGTGACTCTTTTCGATCACAGAGATAAATACCTCTTCCCTCAATACGTCGATCTGAAGTCGAAAATTTTCCACACGCAATCGTGCCATTGGCGGACGACTCCCTCCACGACAAACACATACGCCATGTTGTTTCAAACCCTGCAAAAACAGATCGATTTCCACCGCTTTTTCTCTCTGGGAAGGACGATCACGGCGGATCACGAAAAGTTCTGCAAGCTTACGGAAGAGGGGTCGGTCTTGATCTCTTCTATTCCCGGCTATTCCACTCATGTCGAAGAAGAATACGCCTCTCCCTGCACCGATTGGGGTCGCTTTCTTCAACACGAACCCATTTTAAAATGACTTAAACAAAAGTGAACAAGGGAGGCAGCTTCTCTGACGTTTAGTTTTAAAATAATTTTGGATATATCGTATTTATTTTGGTGTTAGATTAATTCTCCGATTTTTGATTAAAATGGTTTAGTTTTAAATTTTAAGGAGAAATTATGCGTGAAATTCCTGCATCGATGTCCGTTTCCGGTCTTGCCTATCAAAAAGTCACCGATTGGCTCAATCAACCTAAAGGCCCCTTACAAAAGTGTTTTAAACAAATCACAGCCGAAGTGGCTTATGTTGGGATCATGCTCTTGGGTGCCATGGAGACGGTTGCTCGAGGAGTCTATGTTTTAGCCTTGAAAGGAATCGCTCAATGTAAGGAGTCGGCTGAGAAAAAAGCCTTCCTGAAAAAGCATGTAGTCCCTGCGGGAGAAAACTTTCTCTTGAATGCATCCGTAATGAGCGCGGCTGCACTAGGGTTGAAAGATAATCTCTGCAAAATCAGCTGCAGTCAGGAAGAGAGAGGAGAAATCATCCATGGCGATGCAACGATCGATCAAGTCACGATGTTTTACTTTAAAACATTCCCAGGGCCATTGCGCGCGATGGGTTTTCGGGTTCCCAATTAATCTCTTTCATGCTATTTTGGAAATGTATGTTTAGAGTTCACTCGTTAGAAGGAGGCATTAATGGCGATGAATTATTCAAATCTCTTGCATGAGACTGTGGAGGAGCGATCTTGGCTTAAAGAAGTTGCACTCGTTTTAGGCGCAAGCCTCATTATCGCCCTTTTTAAGCCTCTTGCGATCCCCCTGACCCCGGTGCCTGTTGCCGTCCAAGGGCATGTGATTCTTCTTCTCGCATGTCTTCTTGGAAGCAAACGCGCCTCAATGGCTGTTTTGCTCTTTCTGATTCAGGGGGCGTACGGACTGCCCGTGTTTGCAAGCGGTAAAATGGGTCTTCTTGCCTTTGCAGGTGCAACTGGCGGCTTTCTCATTGGATACCTGCCTGCCGCTTTCTGTACCGGTTATTTGATGGAACGTTTCAAGCAACCCACTCCGCTCAAAGCGGTCTTGGCGATGACAGTTGGGAACATCATCGTCTATCTTTTTGGCATCCCATGGCTTGCGCAATTCACAGGATTCTCCACGGCCTTTGTGGTAGGAATGCTCCCTTTTCTTTTGCCTGATATGCTTAAATTGTTTGCGGCGACGAGAATTCTGAAAAGTTTTCGCTGTTTTCAATAAATATAAACGCGCTTCCTTCGCATGGACGAAGCGCGTTTCCTTTATTTCTGTTTGATCCGTTTAGCCGGTGTTAGAGAACCCTCGACTGCTCCCTTGACTCTTTCCGAACCTTTTTGGGGAGGAGTATCAGAAAAATTCGGGAGCTTGCCTGCGCCGACCAATCTTTGCCCTTTATCCAGGAAGTATCGTTTAGTTATTTCTACTCCTTTTTTAAAAGCAGCAGAGAGCCCTGCTGTCTTTTCTGGACGCGCTGCCGGAGTAGCTTTGTTATGCGGGTTAATTCTAACCATAAATTCTCCTCGATTTGTTAAGGGGTTGTAAGAAAATTTCGTTTTATTTTTGTGATTATAGAAACATCGGAATTAAACGGAATGATTTTTTATATATTAATAATATATTGTTTTTGTCTTAATCATTTCTTAACGAATACGAAATTTTTTCCAAGAACGCTTCTTTAAGGGTTTTACTGCTCGGATTTCAGAACGGAGCAACTTGGCGATTTGCTCGATCGAATTGCGGAAAGAAGAGGGCAATGCGCTGGATGGAATCACTTTGGTGGCCTTTTCCTTCATTTTCAATTCGGTGCGAAGTAATTGCGCCATCTGTTCAAAAGCAACAGAGAACGATTTTTCCGGTAACTCCTCTTCACCCGAAATCGGTTGATCTTTTTTCATCTTTGCAATATTGTTAATTTAAATTTATTATTGCATAGATTTTATTATTATGTC
>CAJCIW010000108.1 GCA_903970455.1 Verrucomicrobiota bacterium
CTGGATCTTGTGGAGGTGCTCCAATTTCAATCATCCGACAATATATTGAAAATCAGCAATCGCCCTCAGACTGATAAGGCGAAATGGCGCGATTCATCTCGGCCCTAAAGGGACCGAGTTTTCTCGCGTCCAGTGGATAAAAAAAAATGGGTTTTTTAAAAAGTCGTCTTTAAACGGGATTCTTTCTCATGGCGCTCGATGGCAAGGGCAATTAGCCGATCGAGTAGCTCGCTGTATGGCAGGCCGCTGGCAACCCAGAGCTTGGGATACATGCTGATCTTTGTAAAACCGGGAATTGTATTGATCTCATTGACGATGAGCTCCCCGTTCTCTTTCAAGAATAAGTCGACGCGCGCCATTCCTTCGCAGCAAAGGACTCGGCAAGCGTCGATGGCCATTTGCTGGATTTTTTCTACAAGGGGTTGAGGTAGTTCAACGGGCGTTTTGTAATTAGCGCCCTCAGTATCGAGGTATTTCGCTTCGTAGGAATAAAATTCATGATTGGGGACAATCTCTCCTGGCAAAGAGGCAATTGGGTTGTCGTTGCCCAACACGGAACAGACAATTTCTCTTCCTGGAACAAATTCTTCGATCAAAATTTTTCGGTCGTAAAGAAAAGCAGTGTCTATTGCCGCATCGAAATCCTCTTTATTTTTTACCTTGGAAATACCTACCGAAGATCCGAGATTGGCCGGTTTTACAAAAAAGGGCAGGCCGACCTCTTTGACAAGATCTTCGAAGGTGAATTGATGCCGGTTATATTCATGTAAGGTTAAAAAATGGGCGATGGGAATTTTAGCATCGCGAAGGAGTCGTTTCATCACATCTTTGTCCATACCGACAGCGGATCCCAGCACCCCTGCCCCGACAAAAGGGATGTTTGCCAATTTCAGGAGCCCTTGAACCGTGCCATCTTCCCCGTAAGGACCATGAAGAACGGGAAAGATCACATCTAATTGGAGAGACTGTTGCAGCTGGTTGCCGGAATAGCTCACGATCTCTTTCCCATCCCCTTTGGGGAGCAAAGCGAGATTTTCTTTTGCCTCCGTCAATTGCACAAGCTTAGGGTTATCGGGATTCATCAGATAAGAATAAGCATTGCGCAGACGCCATTCCCCTGTTTTGTCGATTCCGATTAAAAAAACATCGTATTTCTCCTGATCGAGGGCCTCGATGACATTCCTTGCGGAAATTAAGGAAACTTCATGTTCTGCGGATTTTCCACCAAAAAGGACGCCAAGACGAATTTTTTTATTTTTCATTTTTTAAACCAGTTGTGAGGGGATGATTTTTCAGTTATAATCGGTTCAGATCACTTTGTCAATTTAGATGCCTAAACTTCACATTGCCAATACCTTCTTCGAATGGGAAGTGGAAAATGCGCCCAAACTTAGTTTGCGCGAAGCTTTTTTACAGAATCCGATTTTTCTTCAATTGCAATTTCTTCCCGTTGTTTATGGAGAACAGGAAGATGGCATGCTCCTTTCCGATTTGCCCGACCCCGAATATTGGGCATCTTTGAGTAAAGATAAAATCTCACCACTCTCTGATTTTCTTCACGAAGCGAAAGAATTTCCGAAGAAAATGGAGATCGAAAGCTGGGGACCTTCCCAGCTCATTGCCGATTGGGCGAAGTCGAAGGGATTGAACTACTCCATGCCCGACTGGCAGACGGTCAAAGAAGTGAATTCAAAGCATTTTTCATTTGAACACACCCCTCGATTGCCGGGCGCTGAACTTCTCTCCAGCGAAGGGCAGGCGAAACAGTGGCTATGTTCCTTTTCCGGGAAGAAAGTTTTGAAAACTTGCTACGGCGTTTCGGGTAAAGGGCATCTCATCATTGAAACTGCGGATGCCCAATTCCCTCGGATCGCACAATTCCTTCATGGGGAATGGAAAAAGAACCTTCCTGTAATCGGAGAGCCTTGGGTTGAACGCATCCTGGATTTCAGCACCCAGTGGGATATGGATAAAGAGGGGAAAATTTCCTATTTAGGAGGTACAATCTGCAAAAATGACAGCCGGGGACAATATCAGTACAATGAGGTTGGCGAAGAGAGGGATTTATTTGGTCAGTACAATTCCTTTCTTTTGGAACATCAAAAAAAAGCAAGAGCTTTGTTAACCTTAATCGCTGGCAAAGGGTTCTTTGGGAATATAGGGATCGATGCAATGCTATACAAGTTTGCGGGTGATATTCTTTTGCAGCCTGTCGTTGAAATCAATGCACGAAAAACAATGGGTTGGGCAGCCCTCTCTTTGCAAAAGCGGTATTTTCCCGATAAAAAAATTCGCTTGAGTTATACACCTCGGAAAGAAGGATTTTTGCCCAAATTTCTTGTTTTAAAGCACGGAAAAAAGGTAACCTTCCAACGCAATTTATACGCAAGTTGACTCAAAAGTAGGTCAGGAGACGGGATTGAAAGTTGCCGCAAATCGATTCGGGCGAAGAGGGTTGTATCAGTCAATACTACCCTCTTCGCCCGAATCGATTTGCGGCGCTTTGAACCCGCCTGCTGGCCGACTTTTGAATCAACTTGGGTATATTGATTGAAATTAACAAATAATTCTTGTACGAGATAAGAAGAATCAACAAACAAATCAAGATGGACATTCTCAAGATCAAGGGTGGAATAGCATTAGAAGGAAGGGTGAAAGCAGCAGGCGCGAAAAATGCTGTGACGAAACTTCTCGTCGCATCTCTTTTATCGGACAAGCGGTGCGTTTTTCACAATGTTCCCGACATCGCAGAAGTGGAAGTCACTGTTGCCCTTTGCCGTGAAATCGGTTCCGAAGTGCAATGGGACCGTTCCGCCGGCACTCTTGAAATCTTCACCAAAGAATTAAAGACCTCTTACGTTCCACAACGTTTTTCGGGATCGAACCGCATCCCGATTTTAATGATCGGCGCTCTTCTGGGCCGTACGGACGAGGACATCATTGTTCCTACCGCAGGAGGTTGTAAAATCGGCAAACGCCCCGTTGACTTCCACGTGACAGCTTTGGAAAAACTGGGAGCGACGATCGAATACCGGGAAATGAAAAAAGAAGGCGCCTATTTTGCAAGGGCCCATCAAGGGATGAAAGGATCGATCATCCATCTAGCCTACCCTTCCGTTGGCGCTACCGAAAATACGATCATGGCGGCCGTTCGCGCCAAAGGAACAACTGTCATTAAAAATGCCGCAACAGAACCTGAAATTGTCGATCTCATACTCTTTCTTCAAAAACTGGGCGTGACAATCGGCCTCGACCCGGATCGTACAATCCGCATCCAGCAAGCAACCCATTTTCACGAAGTGGAACATGTCGTGATCACAGACCGGATCGAAGCCGCTTCTCTAGGGCTTGCAGGGATCAGCACAAAAGGGAGAGTATTTGTGGAAGGTGCGCAACATCCCCATATGATCACTTTCCTCAATCGACTGCGCGAAGTCAATGCAGGGTTTGAGGTCAAAAAAGATGGAATCGAGTTTTTTTATAAAGGGCCCTTGAAAGGAGGCATTCATATTGAGACCGATGTGCATCCCGGTTTCATGACCGATTGGCAGCAGCCCTTCGTCGTTCTATTGACGCAATCCCATGGCGCTTCTGTCGTCCATGAAACGGTGTACGAGAATCGCTTTGGATACACCGAAACGTTAAGGCTGATGGGTGCCGACATCGAAGCTTTCACCCAATGCCTCGGAGGGAAAGAGTGTCGTTTCGCTTCACAGAATTTTCAGCATAGCATCGTCGTCAAAGGTCCGACGCCTTTGCAGTCGAAAGACATCGTTATCCCCGATTTGCGCGCAGGGTTTGCCTACGTCCTAGCAGCCTTATTAGCGCCTGACGAAAGCCACATCAGCGGGGTCCACTATCTCGACAGAGGGTATGAACATATTGTTCATAAGCTCTCGTCGCTGGGAGCAGATATTAGCCGCGAAAAAGCCCCCGATTCCAGCTTGAAACCTTTAGTGAAAGCTTTGGCCGCGGTTACGGAAAATAAAGCCCTAGCAAAGTAACCATTGCTTTTAATAACTTCCACTATATATCCTTTTAAATTAATTTAAATCGACTTTAACTGGATATAAATGGTTAGTATTCCTTTGTGGAGAGCAATTCAACGGAATAATTTTACAGATTGGAAAAAACTTTTAACGTTTTTAAATTTCGATTTCATTAAAGAAAACCATATCCTTGCCCAATCAAAATTTCCTCTGAATCTGCCATTGCGCCTTGCGGAAAAAATCCAAAGGAATGATTGGGACGATCCGATTTTGCGCCAATTCCTGCCAACAATCGAAGAGCTGAAGCCTTCCCCGCTGTTTCTATTAGATCCCGTTGGAGATGAATCTTTCCGCCCGAAGCCTAAACTCCTCCATAAATACCATGGGAGGGCGTTGCTCGTTTGCACGAGCGCTTGCGCGATGCACTGCCGGTACTGTTTCCGCCAGCATTTCGAGTATGAGACAAAAGGAAAGATGTTTACCGAAGAACTAGAGGCTATTGGAAGCGACTCCTCTATTTCTGAAGTTTTGCTCAGCGGTGGGGATCCTCTTTCTTTATCAGACGCTCAGCTTGGAGAACTTCTTAATCAACTGGAGGGGATTCCCCACCTTAAAAGAATCCGTTTCCACACCCGATTCCCGATGGGGATACCGGAAAGGATCGACTCGTCGTTTCTTCATTTACTCTCTTTTTGCAAGAAGCAAATCATTTTCGTCATTCATTGTAACCATCCACAAGAATTCGATTCCGTCATTTTCGATCATTTGAAAAAAATTCAACGCCTCGGAATCCCGATCCTATCCCAATCTGTCCTGCTGCGCGGAGTTAATGATCGATTAGAAATACTGAAAAATCTTTACGAAATTTTAATCGATCATGGTATCATGCCCTACTACTTGCACCAGCTGGATCGAGTTCAAGGCGCTGCCCATTTCGAAGTCTTGGAAGAGGAGGGCACAGTTTTGATGAACCAGTTGAGCGCCATTTTGCCCGGCTATGCGATTCCCAAGTATGTTAGGGAAGTGGCCGGAGAGACAAGCAAGTCGATCATTTAGGTGGATACTGATGTTGCATCTCTTGTTTTTTTTCGGTTGTTTACTCTCCACGCTCTGTGCCGAAGTGATCCCTGAAAAAATATTGATTTGCGGTGTTGCTAAAAATGTGGAGAAAGCGATCCCTAATGACATTCAATCTGCTACAGATTTAGGCCGCTGTTTTTTAGATTACCGCATCATCATTTATGAAAATAACTCGGCTGATGCGACAAAGCAGCTTTTTGAAGAATGGGCTGAGAGAGATCCCCATCTGATCTTTTTATCGGAAATGCCATCCAGAAGGACATTGGCTGAGCAGTCCAACATGAAAATATGCAATCGGACGGAAATGATCGCGAGAGCCCGCAATAAAGTCCTCGATGTCGCGATGGAAAGCCAATACGATGATTTTAAATATGTCGTTTGGGCTGATTTGGATTTTGTGCAACCCTGGGATATCGAAAATCTCCTCGACACAATTCTGAATCCCGAACAGGAATGGGATGCAGTCTTAGCTAATGGTTCGTATGATTTATTCGCTTTACGAGATCCTCAATTTCCGATCGGTTTTGAACTTCTCGGAAACAAATATTGGGAAAATTTGGACAAAGTTCTCGCTCGATTTTCTCTTGATCCAAATGGCCATTGGCGAAAAGTTTATTCTGCATTTGGCGGACTGGGAATTTACAAAAGAGAATCGATCAAAGAATGCCGTTATTCCGGAACAGTGACAAGAGACCTCGAAAAAGTTGTGATCGAGTGGCTTAAAAAAGCAAATGAGAGCCAAGATGTTTGTCTCTGGGACGAATATCAGGAGCTTCGTTCCTCTGGAACAACCATTACGCTAAAAAAAGAGAGGATCGCAAATCGAAAACAGTACCCAAAAGAATTCGGTGTCCGCCTGATGAATCCACTGGGGATTGGGAGAATTGTTTGGTTCTCATGCACCGAAGGCACCACACTGCCTTGGACATGCGAGCATGTCCCCTTCCATGCATCGATGGCCTTACGAGGTCATGACAAAATCTATATCAATCCCCGAATCATTGTTAACTGGCCCTAAGAAGCTGTCGTAAAACCTCAATCCCGGAGATTCGGATGAGCCTTCGATGAGATTTTTTGACGCCGAGCGAAGAGAATATCGGGACGGTGATATGGCTGAGCGAGGCGGCAAAAAAGATCGCGAAAGCTCGCCGAAGATTCGAAATTGCGGTTTTAGGACAGCTTCTGATATATAGCGAAGTTGAATCAAAAGTTGGATATACACTCACATCCGCTCGAGAGTCTTGAGACCAAGCAGATTCAATCCTTTTTCTAAAATGCGGGATGTCGCCTCGCATAGAAGAAGGCGGCTTTCTTCCAGGGGATCCCCTTCGACGCGGCAATCGCGGAAAAAGGCGTGGAATTTTTCGGCGAGCTCGTAAAGATAATCGCAGAGGCGATTAGGGAGAAGATCGCGCGACATGACATCGAGAGTCTCCCCGAATCTGCGCAATTGCAAGGCAAGGGAGATCTCGGTCGGATGTTCCAAAATGACAGGAGCTCTTTTCAGGAGATCAGCAACATCTTTCCCGACTTTCCGTTTGATCCCGTTAATACGCACATAAGCATAGAGCAGGAAGGCAGCCGTATTCCCTTCAAATTTTAACATCCGGTCATAACTGAACACATAATCCTTGATGCGGTGGGAGGAAAGATCGGAATATTTGATCGCATCAATTCCGAGAATTTGCGAGGCGCGGTCCAATTCACTTTCTGAAAGATCGGGCAGCCGCTCCTGCATGATCTTTTTGGCTTGTTTTACTGCCTCCATCAAAAGATCGATCAGTTTTTCTGTTTCTCCGGAGCGCGTCTTAAATTTTTTCCCATCGGGACCCAGCACGACCCCAAAAGGAACATGGTCAAAACGGACTTTTGCCGGATCGAGATACCCCGCTTTTTCGGCAGCGTTAAAAAGCATCGCAAAATGTAGGCTCTGCCCGGCGTCTGTAAGAATGATGATGCGATCCGCTTTTTCTACCTGAATCCGATGTCGCATAGCCGCTAAATCCGTCGTGTCATAGTTGTACGCACCATCGGATTTTTGCACGATCATCGGCTGGGGCGTCCCGTCACGGTTAATGAAGCCTTCTAGAAATAGGCATTTTGCTCCGTCTGAAATGGTGATGAGCCCTTTTTGGGTCAAATCATCGATAATTTCTCGAAGGTAGGGATTATAAAAGGATTCCCCGCGTTCATTGATTTTGATATCGAGAAGGTCGTAAATTTCTTGGTAGGACCGGCGGGAAATCTCGCAAATCACCTGCCACGCGGCACGCGTTTCCGGATCGCCGCTTTGCAATTGGACAACTTGCAGCTGCGCCCGCTTTTTGAAATCGGGATCTTCATCGAACCGTTTTTTAGAGTCTTTATACCACCCCATCAATGTGATCAGGTCGGTCTTTTTTTCCCCTTTCACAACGTCGGGGACGGTCTCTTGCATGTATGCGATGAGCATTCCAAACTGCGTTCCCCAATCGCCGATATGGTTAAGGCGAAGAACATTGTGTCCTAAAAATTCAAATAGCCGGGCAATAGCATCCCCAATGATCGTCGAGCGCAAATGCCCGACATGAAGTTCTTTGGCGACATTAGGAGAAGAAAATTCGACGATGACTCTCTGTTTTTCTTTAGGTTCCGGAACTCCTAAACGATGATCGAGCAATAAAGCATCGATCTGGCAAGCTAGAAAAGAAGGAGAGAGTGTGACATTGATGAATCCCGGACCGGCGATCTCCAATTTCTCGATCATTTCTTTACCTTGATAACTACGATCGAAACGGGAAACGATCTTCTCTGCGGCTTCACGGGGAGAGATACGCAAAGCCTTCCCAATTTTAAGAGCGCTATTGCACTGATAATCGCCAAATTGGACCTGCGTACTCGGCGTCACTTCGGCTTCGAGTAGTTTCGGATCTTCAACAACAGATGCAAAGGAAGAGTGAATCGCTTCTTCAGCCTTTTGAAAAAGAACGGAGATGATGTTTTGCATTTTCTATTTACTTAGCGTGATGGAAACAAGGGGGTTCAATCCGTTTGCCGATCCGGTACTTAAGCCGGTAATCAGCAAGCGAGACAGCAGCGCGGTGCGTCGAAAAGCGGTTTTGTTCCGCAATGTCGTAAATCACCATGAGTTGGTCGTAAAGCCGATCGACTTTTCTTCTCGCTTTCATAGGATTGTAGCCGTTCGCATCAAGCTCATGCGTGACATTGATCAACCCCCCGGCATTGATAACAAAATCCGGGGCGTAAAGGATTTCTTTTGCAAGTAGATCATCGGCATCGGACTCTTTGAGTAATTGGTTGTTGGCGCAGCCTGCGATCGCTTTGCAATTGAGGTCAGGTATCGTCTGGTGATTGATCGCGCCACCCATAGCACAGGGGGCGAGAACATCACACTCTTCGCTTAAGATATCGACGGTGGGGACGACCCTGGCGCCAGTCAACTCGGCGATGCTGCGGCATTTCGAGGCGTCGATATCGGAAACGACGAGCTGGGCCCCATGCCAATACAATAATTTTGCAAGCTCGTAGCCGACACTCCCAAGGCCTTGAATAGCGACTGTGCGGTGCTCAAGAGCATCTGAATCTGTCAGTTTTTTGAGGACGGACTGGATTCCCCGAAAAGTCCCCCAAGCAGTGAATGGGGAAGGGTTGCCGCTGCTTTTTGCATGGGGCAGCCCCACCACGTAAGGGGTAACTCTGCTGATCTCAAGAACATCTTCAGGCGTGCTTCCGACATCCTCAGCGCAGATATATTCCCCTTGAAGCCGATCGACAGCCAGACCAAAAGCGTAAAGCATTTCTTTTGTTTTATTCTTCTTGGGGTCGGCTATAATGACGCTTTTTCCTCCGCCCCCCCCCGCCTCGGCAATAGCAGATTTATAAGTCATCCCTCTGGCAAGGCGCATCACGTCGTTCAAAGCAGCGTCGAAGGTCGCATAAGGATAGATTCTAGTCCCGCCGAGAGCCGGCCCCATGGCAGTATTGTGAATGCAGATGATCGCTTTCAGCCCGACGTCGTTATTGGTGACTTTAATCACCTTCTCATAACCCGGGACTATCAGTTCTTGCAACTCCAGGGCTTGCTCTAAAACTAGGGTCATAGCTTCCTCGTCCTCATTAAAAATTCCTAGAAACGAAAGAAGGGAATCATATCAATTTTTGAGAACAAAATCAACCTTGAAGATTAAACAGAGCTGTTATACTCTTACCCTTCGTCAATAAATTCGTATTCGTTGAACAATTCATTCACCGCAGAGGAAAAAATGGGTTTAGTTGCGATTTCTGAAACTCTTAAAGATGAGCTGCTTAAATTCTTGAAAAAGAACAAAAAAGCTGATCTCATCACAACCTATCTTTTTTTTCTGGAAAAAAAATTTAACATTGACCCCGTCCTCTTTATCCGGGATAAGATGATCTTTCAAAGTCAAGACGACTTGGTCAAGAAGTTAGAATCTCAAGGAAAACTTTGGCGCGAGACAGAAATTAAAATCCAATATGGACAGCAAAGCGTCAATGAACAGACTAAGAAAATTTATATCTGCCCTTTCACCGGCAAAGTTTTTGGGGACAATACACATCCAAACCCCCAAGACGCCATTTATGATTGGGTCGGTAAATGTCCTGAAAATAAAGAAAGGGTCGGAGGGCTGAAAGCCAAACGTTTTTTTGTTTCCGAAGATGCTGAAGTGATCAAAAATTACATCGTCAAAAGGAAAGACCCTATTACTAAAATTGTGTATTCTTCCGCTGTCACAGGAAAATTATTCAACAGCAAAGAATCCGTCCTCGACGATTTCAAGAAAAATCAACTTAAACCTATCCCACTCGAAGAAGTCCCCAATCAAAATCGATTCCAAATCGAAGAAAACTTCCTTGCTTTTATCCAAAAACAGCTTGAGGAAAGCAAAATCAACGCTTTCGTAGAATCTCTCTCGCAATTCGAAGAATTCTCTTCCTACATCGATCAATGGCTGGAAGAAGTTAAAGAGGAAAGCGAGGAAGAACAACAATAGAATATGCTAGTTACGACCAATTCCGCGGAAGAAACCCACCAACTAGGCAAAGCCTTTGGACACTCGTTGCAAGGCGGCTCAGTCATGGCTCTTTTTGGGGACCTCGGAGCAGGAAAAACCACCTTCATCCGGGGTGTTGCGGAAGGAATCGGCTTTGCCGATTTACGAAGCGTGTGCAGCCCGACTTTCACATTTTTGAACACATATCTGGGAAATAAACCCATTTTTCACTTCGATCTTTATCGCCTCCCTAATGAGAAGGAATTTTTTGAAGCGGGATTTGATGAGTACCTAACTGCAGATGGCATCTGCTGCATTGAATGGGCTGAAAAAATCGCTCCTTCATTGCCCTCCCATGCCTACATCTTGACCTTCTCCTATGTCGGCGAAAATGCAAGGCAAATCGAAATCTTGAGGAAAGCGGGATGAAAAAAAACACTTTCAATCAAGCTCGATTTATTGCTTCTGCATTTGACACTAAAAGTTTTCCGAAAATGTCTTCTTTGAGCGGAGATCCGCTACCCGAAATCGCCATCGTCGGCCGTTCCAATGTCGGGAAATCTTCGCTGATCAATCATCTGTTAAAAACCAAGTTGGCAAAGACTTCTTCCACACCCGGGAAGACCCAGTCGATCAATTTTTATGCCATCGATGAACAGATTTTCCTGGTAGACCTCCCCGGTTACGGCTACGCCCAAGTTTCCAAGCCAATTCGAGATCAGTGGGCGGGCATGATCGATGAATATCTACAAAAGAGAACCGAGCTTAAATTGATCCTGTTTCTCATCGATTCGCGGCGAGAGCCTACACAAGAGGATTGCCTCTTCGTCAAATGGGCAGTATTTCATCGAAAGCCGATTTTGTTTGTCTTTACTAAAACAGACAAGCTCTCGGACGCGGAAAAACAGAAAAACATCCAATCCTCAATGGCAGCTTTTAATAATCTGCTTCCGGAGAACCCACCTCTTTTTCTTCCTTATTCGATTAAAGACCCGCATGCTAGGATGGAGATCATCAAAAAAATCAACACTCTAATGGTATCCTGAATGGGTCTGATTAACAAAGACATCTTCGTCTGTCTGGATTGTGAAACGACAGGGCTGGATTTGGAAAAAGACCGCATTATCGAAATTGCCATTGTCCGGTTTGATTTCGATCAAACCTTCGAATCTTTCGAAACGCTCATCGACCCTTTAATGCCTATTCCCGAAGTTTCGATCGCTATTCATCACATTAACGACCACATGGTCAAGGGAAAGCCTAAAATTTCGGAAATCTTCTCCCAAATCGTGGCTTTCATCGGAAGATCGATCATTGTGGGACATGGCATTACCAACGATCTGGCTTTTCTTTGCGCTGCCGCGAAGCAGTACAATATTCCTTGTAAACTTGCCTCCCATCCCTATCTCGATACGCTCCGCATGGCTCGGCTCTATGGGGAAAGTCCCATTAATTCTCTAGAAAAACTCCGCCAGCATTTCAATATTGCCGATGAAGGGGCGCATCGCGCCATGAATGATGTGATCGTGAATATCGAAGTCTTCAAATATCTCGCCAAACAATTTAAAACAACAGAACAGCTCGTCAATCGGCTCAAAAGTCCGATCCAGCTTAGGACGATGCCTCTTGGCAAACACAAAGGCCGCACCTTCGCAGAAATTCCTGTTGAATATTTACGTTGGGCCGTGAACCAAAATTTCGACCAGGACCTCCTCTTCTCTCTAAAAACAGAATTGAAAAAGCGGAACAAAGGGGCAAATTTTGGACAAGCAGCAAACCCTTTTGCAAATTTATAGAAACCTGAGTTTTGGGTTCATTTCATATTATCGAGCCATATCTTTCGGGCCCTTTTTGTAAATTTTGGCGCGTCCATAGGGGCCTCCAGCTATTTAACGCTCCAAAATTTACAAAAATTGCCTCAAAATCTACGGCAATCTATTGTAAAATCAACCCAAAACTCAGGTTAGAAGTCGCTATGGCAAAACTGAAATTGCAAGACCTCGATCTTAAGAATAAAAAAGTCGTCATGCGCGTCGACTTCAATGTTCCATTGAATAAAGATGGATCCATCGCCGATGATACTCGGATCCAAGAGTCCGTGCCATCCATCCAGTCTATTCTTAAGGCAGGGGGGAGCGTAATTTTGATGAGCCATCTTGGAAGGCCCAAAGGGGCCGACCCAGAATTGTCATTGACCCCTTGCGCAAAAACCCTTTCCCAATTGCTTGGGATTTCCGTACTCATGGCCGATGACTGCGTCGGCGAAAAAGTGGAAAAAATCAGCAGGGATTTAAAACCGGGACAAGTGATGCTTTTGGAAAATTTACGCTTTTATCCCGCAGAAGAAAAACCTTCCCTGGATCCCTCTTTTGCCAAAAAGCTTGCAACACTCGGAGAGATTTATGTGAATGATTCTTTCGCCACCGCTCATCGCAGCCACTCCTCGACCACAACGATCGCGCAGTATTTTCCAGGGAAAGCCGCTGCAGGCCTGCTCATGCAAAAAGAAATCGATTCCCTTTCTTCTCTTCTCAATCCCAAAAGACCCTTTTATGCGATTATAGGAGGAGCTAAAATCTCCACAAAAATGGGCGTTCTCAAATCGTTGATTTCTAAAACGGACGGAATTTTTATTGGAGGGGGGATGGCTTTTACATTTTTCCTCGCTCAAAACATTAAAATAGGCAATTCCATTCACGAAGAGGATCAGCTCCCCGCAGCTACTGAATTTTTGAAAATATGCGGCGACAAAAAAGTGCCCTATTGGCTGCCTAAAGATCTGATTATCGCCGATGCTTTCCGTGACGACGCCAAAAGCCAATGCATCCTCTCTTCTCAAGGCATTCCAGACGGATGGGAAGGAATGGACATCGGGCCTCAAACCCTGGAGGAATGGAAAAAAGCCTTGCAAAAGGCCGCTGTTGTTTTCTGGAACGGCCCACTTGGCGTATTCGAATTCCCCCATTTTGCTAAGGGAACGGAAGAGGTCGCTAAAATAATTTCTTCCCTTAATGAGGCGTATACTGTCGTCGGAGGAGGAGATTCCGTCTCCGCCATCAATAAATCGGGATTGGCTTCTTCCTTTTCCCATCTTTCAACGGGCGGAGGAGCCTCTTTAGAATTTATTGAGCATGGCCATTTGCCTGGGATCGATGCCTTATCAGAAAAAAATTAAATCTGCACTCACCCCCTCTTGTTAAAATTAGTTTACATCTCCCACTAAAACTGCAACTTTAATCTATAAATCCCAGACGCTTATTCGTTGTCAAATAAGCTAAAAACGTTATAATAAGGGCATTGTTTGAGATCATTGGGGCGACAGACAGAGGAAAGAGGCCAAATAATAATACGATTTAAATCCTCTTTTTTCTAATTTTTCCTCCTCTGCAACCAAGGCGGGGTATGTCTTCTACGGCGGGTTTTGGTAGACTTCGAGCGTTCCTTTGGCCGATCTATAGCCATGAGCTGAAAAAGTTCATTCCTCTCCTTCTGATCTTCTTTC
>CAJCIW010000109.1 GCA_903970455.1 Verrucomicrobiota bacterium
TTTCCTGAAATTCCCATCACAATCGCGGGGGGAGACCCCTGATTGATCAAACACCAGTTGCGGGTGTCCGATCGGAGCAGCCTCTCTTCTAAAAGAAGCTGCTCGTAAATCGGATAAGACTTTAATCGGAGTAGATAAAACATAACTAATATCGCAAATTGACGATCTCTTCGATTTTGACAACTTGAAAGTTAATGCCCTGATTAGAATTGTAGCGGAAAATGATCAAAGTAGAATTGGGCATAACCAGCATTTCAATAATATTACTAATTGTCGATCCATCGCTTAACTCGAAATAGACTTTTCCCGTCGATTTTTCCTTTCTAAGAAAGTCGTAAGCCTGTTGAAAATCGACAGCTCTTCCAGCGGGTGGGATGATCATGTAGCTAGGCAAGGGGGTGCCTGTATGGTGGTCAGGCGGGATAACAGGAACATTTTTGTCCCCAGATGTAGTCGTTTGAGCTGCTAGGGCAGAAGCTGCACAAATCAAATAAAGAAATACATATCGCATATTTTCACTCCGATTTTTTCCGTTTTGCCTGCAAAGCCTTGTCGACTTTTTTGAGCATTGTGTCAAATTGCTCATAACCGTTTTGGGAAAGCTTAGAGTTTTTATCAAGGGTGACAATTCCAATAGATACAAATAAAGAGAAATGGTGGGATTTGAATGAAAACGGTTTTTCGTGAATCGCTTTCCGTAGGGTCTCTGCGATCGTCATCGCCGCGCGATGGGAAGTATGGGGCAGGAGCATCAAAAACCGTCCGCTCCCTTGAGGGAGAATCTTATCGAGATTACGTTGATGGCTTTTTAACACAGCGTTTAGATGGGAGAGCAGCTTTTCTTCTCCATCTGATCCGATCTCTTTGGCTATATTTTGGAATTCATCGACCTCGAGAAGCACCAAACATATCCGCTGATATTTTTCTTGCATCGAAGTGATTTTTTTTATGGCGCTTTCTGTGATCACAAAACGCTGAGGCGCTGAAAGTTTCGAAAGAGTGGCAGAACGAGTGTTTTTGAACTTCTTCGCCATTAAACCGATTTTCTTTGTCGCCGGCTTTGATTGCGAGGCGGCGAGGATGCGCTGAAGAATTTCATCGGGATCGAAAGGCTCGTTAAGAAAATCGTTGATCCCCGAGTTCATGGCTTTGACGAGGAAATTCTTTTTTAGATTATTAGTGATGAGAAAAACGGGCACATCCCGGTAGCCGGCAAGAGCCCGAATGTGTTCGGAGAGGAGGGGCCATGTGTTGGGAAGCGTTTTTTCATCGAGGATAATGATCGAAGCTTGCACGCTCTTGAGCCAATCGACCGCAGCGAAATTATCGGATGCATCGATCACGTGAAACAAACCTTTAAGAGAGCGCTTGAAGAATGCGCTCTTATATCTGTCCGCGGAGACGACTAGAGCGATGGGGAAAGAATCGGGCTGTGGTTGCACCATAGATACCCTATTCCTTTAAACTACGTCTTCCTTTCAATGCAACCATCAAAACGTTAATATCCGCTGGCGAAACGCCCGATATACGGGAAGCTTGCCCGAGATTTGTCGGTTTCATCCGGTCTAGTTTTTCGCGCGCTTCGTTGCTCAATCCTGTGACCTTCAAAAAGTTGAAGCCATTAGGGATGGAGAAGTGTTCGATGGTCTCCAATTTAGCAGCTTCGTTCGCTTGTCTTTGAATATAGCCGGCATATTTCAAATTCAATTCAATTTGAAAATTGGTCTCTTGCCCGCAATCGGAGACGTGCTGCGGAAATTCTTCCAAAATCTTTTGGTAAGTAAATTCAGGGCGGCAAAGCAGCTGGGCCAACGTTGTGGATTTCCCATCGACTTGCAGATAAATTTTTGAAAGTTTCCCCATTTCGAGATCGATGTTCTTTTTCTTTTCGAGCAAGCGATGGTAGCGTACGGCATTGACCAGCCCTAAATGGTATCCATATTCCCTCAATCGCAAATCAGCGTTGTCCTGGCGAAGGAGGAGGCGATGTTCCGCGCGGCTCGTGAACATCCGGTAAGGCTCGTCGAGTTCTTTGGAAATGAGGTCATCGATCATCACGCCGATGTAAGCTTCCGAGCGTTTGAGAATAAAGGGCGGCTTTCCGGCCACCTTCAAGGCAGCATTAATTCCGGCGATGAGCCCTTGCCCGGCAGCTTCTTCATAGCCTGTCGTGCCGTTGATCTGTCCGGTAAAGAATAGACCATCTATCCGATGCGTCTCCAATGTAGGGTACAGCTGTCCACTTCTGACGTAATCGTATTCAATCGCATAAGCCGGCCGCATCACCTCCGCTTTTTCCAAACCCACAATCGTATGCAGCATCTTTAATTGCACATCGAAGGGAAGAGAAGAGGAGATCCCATTCACATAGATCTCTTCGGTATCTAAACCCTCAGGCTCGAGGAACAGTTGATGCCGTTCCTTATCGGCAAAACGGACGATTTTGTCTTCGATCGAGGGACAATAGCGAGGGCCGACGCCTTTGATTTGTCCCGAATACATGGGGGAGAGGTGCAAGTTTGCCTGAACGACCTTTTTCGTTTCTTCGTTGGTGTAAGTGATATGGCAAGAAACTTGAGGAAGGCCAGGGTGTTCCGGTTCATCGTAGGAAAATCGAACCCCTTTTTCCCCAGGCTGCTCCTGCATTTGGGAAAAATCGACACTGCGTCGATTGATGCGGGGAGGAGTGCCCGTCTTCAATCTTCCCAACTGAAACCCGAGCTTTTCCAAATGGGCCGATAAACCCACGGAAGGTTTGTCCCCTGCTCTACCTCCTGCAAATTGAGTCGGTCCAATGTGGATCAAACCTCTCATGAAAGTCCCCGAAGAGACGATGACACTCTTTCCGCTGTAGGCAATCCCTTCCAACGTCTCTACGCCAACGACTTTCCCATTGTCGACCACCAAAGATTCTGTCGTACCTTGTTTAATATGGAGATTTGAGGTTAGCTCCAAACGGTGCTTCATCGCTGCAGCATAGGCGAACTTATCGGCCTGAGCGCGCGGTGACCATACAGCAGGTCCCTTGGAATCATTGAGCATGCGGAATTGAATGCCGGTCTGGTCTGTGACCTTGCCCATGATTCCGCCAAGAGCGTCGATTTCCCGGACGATATGCCCCTTTGCTGTGCCTCCGATAGCCGGATTGCAGCTCATCTTCGCAATCGTATCGAGGTTCATCGTCAAAAGGAGCGTCTTTGCGCCCATTTTTGCAGCAGCATGCGCAGCCTCGCAACCGGCGTGCCCCGCACCTACGACAATGACATCAAATTCTTCTGGATATGTCCACATGATCAAAGAGAAATGGGATGGGAAAAACCTTTAAAGTAACAGAATGCTGTCGCCTTAAAGGTTTTTCTTGGATTTAGCCTCTGAGGCTACTTTTTATGCCGATCGCGGCGGCGTCTTTTTTTTCTTTTGTGCTTAGCGATCTTAGCACGTCGTTTTTTCTTAACTGATGACATAGAGAATCATGCTCCCTTTCCAAATTTTCAACGCAAAAGGGGTGCGTGGGTGTAAGTAAAAGTGGCGTGCCAACTCCCTCACTTTTAAGTACATCCGGGCGTCCTACCCCTTCTGCGTACGTTAAAACCATTTTTCAATTAAATGATATGCAACAGTTTACAGCGAATTATCTAATAAATCAAATCTAAATTAAGCGCGCCGACATGGAGGCCGTTTTGCTCTCATCCTTGACGGTCATATGGCCTTCGATCTTTGCTAGCGGTTCTTTATCAAACACCAGTTGAAACAGCTGGGTTAGGGTCCGATCTCTGTTAACAGCGGTTTATGAACAATCCATGATGGGGATGTTCAAACGGTCTTGTTCTCTAATCGCGCTTGAAGTCAACTTTTTTCTTTCCCTCAAAAGCCAAGGCCGTAGCGTGCTTGCACGCGAAGGCCCACTCTAAGGTCCTAGAACTTAAAACTAAAATAACGCCAGTGTTCTCTACGGGATC
>CAJCIW010000110.1 GCA_903970455.1 Verrucomicrobiota bacterium
TTTGCTGGCCAGTGATTTGAGAAGCTCTGTTTTTAGGGGCGCTTTAAATAAAAAAGTAAAGCCGCTTTTGACGCGATCCTACGCAAAAGCGGCTAGAAGGAGAACTATTTATTTCCGGATAGCGCAGAAATCATTTCATTAATTGGGGAGCTAGTGAGTTGTTGGAGCGTATTTAAAGATTCAACATACGCATTCCAAAGCTCAGGCTCCACTCTGCCATGACGAATAGAGGAAATGAGTTCTCTTTTGCATGTAGCAAGAGATTTTTTTGGGGCGAGAATAGAAACCATTTCTTTATCACCGGCCAGACGAGCGATATTGAGCATTCTTTCTAGCTGATTCCGTGTGAATGTCACTTGGTCGCGCCGTTTGCGGGATCCGCGCGCTGCTCTTTGCTTCGGAGCAACAATAGAAGGCTTTTCTGTGTTGATAATGAATTTTTCAATTAACGTTCCTAATTCGGAAGGTTGTCTATTTTTCATTTTACGCAGAGTAAAATGATGCATATAACCACCACTCGTCATTGGAATATATTTACAAAGATCATTTTCCTTTCTTCCATTGACTTTTTTAATTGCCTTAGCAATTACTTCTTCGATTTCGCGCAAATTTTTTGTTTTTGTTTCCATTGTATCCTCACGTGGGTTCATTGTTTTCCTTTCTTTCAAAGTTGATAATTCCAAAAAAACTGTTCTTAGGTCTAGTTTAGATAGCTGTTTGGACTTAAAAATTCCCATTATCAATAATGTTGTTAGTTGATTTATCTTATCCCGATTTTATTTGCAATCATCTTTGTTCAAACTCACCATAATTTTTCTCTTCTTCGAGGGAAAATAAATTAATGGTGAGTATAAAGGTATACACCTTGAAAATAATATTTCTTTGATTGTAAAAATTGCTTACCAATTTTTGCAATCCATTTTTTTTCTGAACTCGACTTTGTAACTTTTTGGCTCCTTGGGGGCCAAAAAGTTACAAACTTTAGGGGAGACAACATTTCAGAGGCAAAAAAACATTTCAATTTATTAGAATCATGTTTTTCAAGATTGTGTGTTAAAAAAAATGCTCGCAGAGCACAACTTATCAAGCGTGCGCCATGTCGTCGCTGTGGCAGCCGGAAAAGGGGGCGTTGGAAAATCGACGCTTGCGTGCAATCTTGCTCTTTATTTTCAAAAAAAAGGGTTCAAAGTAGGTGTGATGGATGCAGATCTTTACGGTCCGTCGCTTCGAAAAATGCTTCCCGAGGAAACGGCTCCGGACCAGCACGCCGAAATTAAAGAAAGAATTCTCCCAGCACAATGCCGAGGGATCAAGCTGATCTCCATGGCTTATTTTATATCTCCGGATCATCCAGCCAGCGTCCGAGCTCCGATTGCCAATGGGGTTATTAAGCAGTTTGTCCATCTTGTCGAATGGGGGCAGCTCGATTTTTTATTCATCGATTTTCCCCCGGGGACGGGGGACATTCAGCTCACCCTGATTCAAGAAGGGCATCTCTCAGGGGCAGTGATCGTCACGACTCCCCAGGAAATTGCTCTTCTGGACGTGGCAAAGGCAACGGCCATGTTCCGCCAGATGCAAGTTCCGTTGATTGGAATCGTGGAAAATATGAGCTATTTTTTGGGAGGGGATCAAAGTTATTTTCCGTTCGGAGAAGGAGGAGGAGAACGGTTTGCGAATGAGAATGGCCTTTTTTTTCTCGGGAGAATTCCCATCGATTACCTGATTTGCCAATGCTGCGACCAAGGAAAATCTCTTTTCGATGAATTCGCGGCCTCGCTTGCAGCTTCGGCGTTCGCTCCTATCGGCGAGAAAATTCAAGACCAATTGGAGGCGTTTGAGAAACTTAAAGCTGATCATTTGACAAATTTTAATTTGCAATGGAGTATCTAAATAAACTCATTTTTATTCGAGCTATATCCAAAAAAGACCGACACCAGTTTACTATTGAGTGGTCAGATGGTAGAATAGCTGACTATCGTCTAAGCGATGTACAACGACTTTGCCCCTGCGCCGGCTGCTGCGAAAAAAAAATTGATAAATCGATTGACGAAGTAGAAGCAGTGCAGATTTCCAGCGTAGGAGGATATGCTTTGCAAATTATTTTTACCCAAGGATGCTCGAAAGGAATTTATCCTTTTTCGCTCCTGCGACAAATGCAATAAACAATGATCAAGGCACTACTACTTACAATTTTCCTTTCCTTCGCCGCATTCTTTCTCGGAGGATGCTCCGGTTCCTCAACCCCTTCTGAAATTGAAATCTGGGCTGAGCAGAACGGCAAAATCAAAGTGGTGTCAACGACCGCGATGATCGACGATCTTGTTGGGCAAATCGGAAGAGAAAGGATCGACCATATCGCTTTGATAACGGGCGAGATCGACCCCCATAGCTATGAGCTTGTCAAAGGGGATGATGAAAAACTGAAACTCGCTTCCCTCATCTTCTATAATGGACTAGGGCTGGAGCATGGAGCGAGTTTGCGCTATCAGATTGAGCATCACCCGAATGCCATTGGCCTCGGCGATCGGCTTTTGGAAAAAGAGCCAGACCTCATCCTCTATGCTGGCCGCGAAATCGACCCCCATATCTGGATGGACGTTTCATTATGGAGCCGCATGATTGACCCGATCGTGGAAGTGCTTTCACAAGCAGACCCTGATGGAAAGGAATTTTATGAAACAAATGGCGATGTTCTTCGTAAAAAGATGATGCAACAGCATCAAAATATTTATACCGATCTGCAAAAGATCCCTGCAGACAAACGACTTCTCGTGACTAGCCACGATGCCTTCAATTATTTTGCGCGTGCCTATCTCTCGGCACCCGATGAGACAACGCAGCAGCAGTGGCAGAAACGATGTGAGGCCCCCGAAGGGCTTGCTCCCGACGGACAGCTCAGCGCTACCGACATCCAGGAAATC
>CAJCIW010000111.1 GCA_903970455.1 Verrucomicrobiota bacterium
TGATCCTATTAACGGCCACCTCTCCACCTCTCTTCTCGATGTTCCTCTTATAGCGCGGATCAGAGGGTTTTGCATCCTCGCTCAATTGGATCGGGGTACCTGCATTGTCCAACACTGTCCTCGAGTCTCCCACATTGGCAGTCCATAGTTTGTTATCCAGGATCATCGACACCGTAGCCGTGCTTCCTTGAGTGTTGGCAACATGGGGAAGGGCATCTTTGAAATTTCGATGCAAACGGACAAACGTCATTTTCAATGCGCGCCAAGTCCCCGCTTCGGTAAGCCCATTCGGATTGAACTCCCGCAAAGCTCCGCTGAGCTCCTCTTGCAGATGATCGCGAATAAACCGCGATGCTTCAGGACCGCCGTGGCCATCGAAAATACCGAACAGCTCGATCGGATAATCTCTGCCGCCGATACAGACACGAGTTTCTACGGCTAAATGTTCATCTTCCATGCTTCCCCTTCGTCCTTGCGCATGGCAGACGCCAACAGCAAGGTTTCCCACCCGCTCTTCATGGGCATTCCAACCTGCAGGAGCAAACGCATAGCGAAAACCTTTGGACGGCTCATGACTCATTTGCAGTTGCGCATGCTGCATCTGTCCCGACAAGCGGCGCTGAATTTCACTCTCTTGCGATACAAGATGAGTGTCGTCTCCGATGGGCCGAGAGAAAAAGCCGAACCATTTAAAAATGGAACGAAAACAATGCGTTATAGAATCAAAACATTTTTTAATTGGATCAAAAATCCCTTCCCTAGCTTGTCCACGGGAAGTCAAGGTTGAAGAAGTAGAATTTTTTTGAACGGCGTTCGGTTGAATGTTAGCTGGAATAGCAATTGTAAAATTCAGATGATTAGAAGCTTGATACCTTGGATTTACATCAAAATTTAAATTAACTGGCATATTAAAACCCGAAGTAATTTTGATTAAACCGTATCAAAAACTCATATTTTTACCAACACGTTTTAGCTTGCCATTAGAGCCGCAGTCGCCTATTCTTTTTGGAAAATCCATTCTTCAAAAAAAAGTAATTACCATGGCTGGACTTTCCTGCGGCATTGTCGGTCTTCCCAATGTGGGGAAATCGACCCTTTTCAACGCTCTGACTAAAAAAGCAGCCCAAGCTGCGAATTACCCCTTTTGCACCATCGATCCTAATGTTGGGATCGTCGATGTGCCCGATCCCCGCCTTCCCGTCCTTTCGAAGATCTCAAAAAGCCAAAAGCTTGTGCCGGCTACTATCACTTTTGTCGATATCGCAGGCCTCGTCAAAGGCGCATCGGAGGGGGAAGGACTGGGGAATCAGTTCTTGGCCAATATCCGCGAGACCGATGCGATTGTGCATGTCGTGCGCTGCTTTGAAAACGATGATGTGATCCATGTGGCCGGCAAAGTCGACCCCATCGCCGATATCGAAGTGATCAACCTGGAGCTTGTCCTGGCGGATTTGCAAATGGCAGAAAACATCGTCAGCCGGCTCGAAAAACAAATGAAAGGGAGAAAAGAGCTCGTCCCTGTGGTAGAAACAATGCGCAAAGCAACCGCGCATCTGAATCAAAATAAACCTCTGCGCACCTTATCCTTAACAGATGAAGAAAGAGGATTCATCCTCGATTACCCATTCTTGACAGACAAAAAAGTGCTCTATGCCTGCAACGTTTCCGAAATCTCTCTGCCTTCGATGGAAAATGAATATGTGCAGAAAGTGCGCGATTATGCCGCTGCGGAGGGAAATCGAGTCATTCCGATTTGCGCCAAGCTGGAAGAAGAAGTAGCGCAGTTCACCGATGAGGAAGCGATCGAATTTTTAAAATCACTCGGCCTTGAAGAAACAGGGCTAAACCGTTTGATCAAAGCCGCCTATGAGATCCTTGGCCTGATTTCTTATTTAACGACCGGTGAAATAGAGACCCGCGCCTGGACTATTCGCCGGGGTACCAAAGCTCCCGAGGCCGCAGGCAAAATACACACCGACATCCAAAAAGGATTTATCCGTGCTGAGGTCGTCTCTTACAAGGATATGGTCTCGTGCAATGGACGAGCAGGGGCCCGCGACGCCGGCAAATTGCGGGCAGAAGGGAAAGATTATATTGTCCAAGACGGCGACGTCATCGAATTTTTACATAATTAATAGAATGCAAACACATTTATTTATCAGCTGCGCGGAATATCTCGAGCCTCTTCTCATCGAAGAGCTCAAAACTCTTGGTCTCACCGATCTGAGGCTTGGCTTTCGCGGTATTTATGCACCGAATTCCCAGGAAAACATCTATAAAATCAATTATCTCAGCAGGCTTGCTACACGCGTCCTATTGCCGTTAGCGCAATTCGATTGTCCTGATCCCGAAACGCTCTATAACGAAGCCAAAAAAATCCCGTGGCTGGATTATCTCGATGAGACAAAGACATTTGCCATCGACGCTAATATCAAGCACCCACTCATCCGCCATTCTCTGTTTGGCGCCCAGCGGGTCAAAGACGCCATCTGCGATGTGATGCGAGAAAGGAAAGGTGTAAGGCCATCCGTGGATGTCAAAAATCCCGACCTCCAACTCAATCTCTTCATCCAGAAATCCAAAGCCATCTTGAGCTTGGACACTTCAGGCGCACCTCTTTATAGAAGAGGTTGGAAAGAGGGAAATGTGGAAGCCGGTGTCCCGGAAACTCTCGCTTCAGCCATTTTGATGCGGGCGGGTTATTCCGAGCGGGAAATTCTCTGCGATCCCTTCTGCGGCTCAGGCACCTTCCTCGTGGAAGCCGCTTGCATCGCTACACTTACTCCCGCGGGTTATTTCCGTAAAAAATGGGGATTTATGCAATTCCCCGGTTTTAACTCTGCCGATTGGGAAGGATTTAAAAACCACTACGACCAAAAAAGACGTTCGATTCCCTCGCAAATGATCATCGGCGCCGACAATGATCCCCATGCGATTCGTCTGTGCCGTGAACACTTGCATAAAACAGGATTCGAAAAAGAAGTTCTTCTCCTTAACGCTCAGATATCCAAATTATCTCTTCCCCGTTCGCCAACTCTACTTGTCACAGACCCCCCCTTTGGCAAACGGATGGAAGCATTCACACAAATTTACCACGATTTTGGCCAATTCTTAAAGGCCAAATGCCCCGCAGCCCCGTGGGCCCATCTCCTCACTTCCACTTATCATTTGGTCAAAGCGACAGGCTGCACGGTCATGTCGGAATGGCCACTTAAGCACGGCGGCCTGAACGTGACTCTTTACCAATTAAGAAATTAATTTTCTGTACGTCTTCGCTGTGATCTGCTACAGGAAGATTATGTTCGGAAAACGGATTCATCTACTTACCATTGCGGGAATTAAGATCGGCATCGATCTCAGCTGGTTCCTGATCGCCTTTCTCCTCGCTTGGTCGCTGGCGGCCGGCTATTTTCCCTTTTATTATCCGCAGCTCCTATTAAGGACCTATTGGGCGATGGGCGTTATCGGCATGCTTGGACTATTCGTCTGCGTGATTTTGCATGAATTGGGGCATGCGATGGTCGCCAAACATTACAAGCTCCCCATTACCCAGATCACCCTGTTTATCTTCGGCGGCGTCGCAGAAATCAAAAAGGAGCCGCAAACTCCCAAAATTGAATTTCTCATGGCGATAGCAGGGCCGATTGTCAGCCTCATTCTTTCCGGAGGTTTGTATCTTTTGACCCTCGCCGGCAGAAATGCGCAATGGCCGGTGCCCGTCATCGCTGTGACAAGTTACCTCGCGCTCATTAATTTTGTCCTTGCGATTTTCAATTTAGTCCCTGCCTTTCCTTTAGACGGAGGAAGGATTTTCCGTGCCATTCTGTGGGGGATCAAAAAAGACTC
>CAJCIW010000112.1 GCA_903970455.1 Verrucomicrobiota bacterium
TCTGAAGAAATCCGATTTTTATTGTCTGTCATGATCTCGGCGATGATACCTACCCCGCCATATCCATAAAGCTCGTAAGACATTTCATGGTAATCGGCCTGATCACCACTGGCGGCTTTCTTGATATTCCGTTCAATGTTGTCGTTGGGAAGGTTGGCAGTGCGGGCTTTTTGAATCACAATGCGCAATTTTGTATTGGACTTCGGATCAGCCCCTCCCTGTTTAACGGCGCTGATGATCTCTTTAGTCAATCGAGAAAAGAGTTTTCCTTTGATCGCATCGGCTTTCCCTTTCCGGTGTTTGATATTTGCCCACTTGCTATGCCCTGCCATGAACTACCTTGAGAAAAATAATTTTTTGTTTTCCTGTTCCCACCGTTTGGCGTTTCCGTATTCGGCAAATTCTTTTTCCCGAGCTTTAAAATCGGCATGGTGGATCCTAAATCTCCCTTTCTTTGCCTTCACGGGGGGACAAACGCTGTGGAGCATCTCATGATATACAACATAGGAGATAAAGTAAGGGGGAAACAGCGGCCTGTCTAGCAAACGATGAATTTTAATCTGGTTGGAATGAAAGCAGAAAAGCCCGAGTTTGCGATGTCGCCTTGCTTGTCGCTCGGCGCTGCCAAACCAAGTGATCTCTAAATTTAATTTGTTTTCAAAATAAGAATCATTTAGAAAATCGTAAATGGATTTCAAATCGTAATGTTGACCTAACGTATTTGTTGAGGAAGTTCTTTTTTTTTGTCGTATAGCAGTTTTTTTTCTGAAAAAATTCTTAATGCTTTTTAGAATCATAACGACTTTTGCATGAAAATTTTGGGGATGTATTTCCCATTTTCTTTAATGAAATGGGTCTGACATCCAAATTCTTTAAATCCAGCTCTCTCATAGAGGTGCTTGGCGGGATTTCCCTGATAAACTTCGAGGTGAAGAATTTCGATTTTAAACTTCTCTTTCGCATGCTTCATCAGATTTTCGAGCAACTGCTTGCCCACCCCTTTGCCGCGCATCTCTTCTTTTACGATAATCGAAAACAGGCAGGTATGGGCCAATTTTTTGTAAGGCTGGATATAGAGATTTGCCATCCCGCAAGGTTCTGAATTCCACAAAGCGGTCACCCCCGCTTCAATGCGGGAATACCCAATCCAAATGCGGACCGCATCTTCGATTTCCCGCGCGTCGAACATCGGAAACCAGGTCAGGATCTTGGGATCCGACAACCATTGCGATAGGTAAGGTCCATCTTCAGGAAGCGTGAGTCGAAAGGTCAATGGAGAAGCATTCATAATTTATCCTCAGAGGAAGCTTTCAAAAAGAATACGTCCTTTGTACCCATCGTTGTCTTTCACAAAGCGCTCCTGCCTTGCAAACTCATGAAAATCGAATTTTTGCAAAAGATGAATAAAAGGATTTCCTTCGAACACTTCGATGTGGACGAGCTCTAGATGAAAATAATTCTTAGCTAAATGTTTTAAATTCTTAACCAGAACAGAGCCAATGCCTTTCCGCTGATGCTTCGGATCGACGACAATTTTGAAGAGGCAATGGTGAGCGACTTTGCGGTACGGCATCAAAAAAAGGGTCCCAACCCCGCAAGGAGTGCCGTTCAAAGTCGCCGTCAAACTCGAGCTATATCTGCTGAACCCGATCCAGCACTGGATCGCGTCCTCAATTTCTTTTTGCTCAGAGACAGGGAACCATTTTTGCACTTCAGGTTTCAGCAGCCAATCTCTTAAATAAGGCGTGTCGGTCACATAGGTATAGCGGATATCCAATCCAGGTAGCTCTGCCATTAGCCAAATTCCTTTAGATAAGCGTTGACGAAATCGTCCAACTCTCCGTCCATGACCGCATGAATATTGCCAACTTCGTGCTTTGTCCGAGTGTCTTTAACGAGAGTATAAGGCTGAAACACATAATTGCGAATTTGGCTTCCCCAAGCAATCTCTTTTTTTTCTCCGGCCATTTCTTTTAATTTGCTCTCCCGCTCATTCAGCTCTTTTTCATAGAGCTTTGCGCGAAGCATCTTCAAGCAGGTTTCCCGGTTTTGGATCTGGCTCCGCTCGCTTTGGCAAGAGACGATAATCCCGGTAGGGATGTGGGTCATGCGGACGGCGGAATCTGTTTTGTTGACATGCTGTCCCCCCGCTCCAGAGGCGCGGTAAGTATCGATCCTGAGATGTTCAGGGTTAATCTCGATTTGAATATCATCATCGATCTCAGGAGTCACGTCGACAGAGGCAAAGCTGGTATGCCGGCGCGCATTGCTGTCAAAAGGGGAGATCCGTACAAGGCGGTGGACCCCCCTTTCCGACTTGCTGTAGCCATAGGCAAAAGAACCAGTGAATTTCAATGTCGTGCTCTTGAGGCCGGCCACTTCCCCATCGATCGAGTCGAGCACTTCTACTTTCCAGCCCCGCTTAGCCCCCCAGCGCTGGTACATGCGGGAAAGCATCAAAGCCCAATCGCACGCCTCGGTCCCCCCTGCACCGGCATTAATGCTTAAAAAACAATTTTTACTATCGAGTTCGCCGGAGAGCATTCTTCTCACTTCAAGCTCGGAAAGAGTTTTATCAACTTTATTCAATTCCGCAACAAGCTGAGCAAAGAATTCAGGGTCATCCCCTTCATCGACATCGGGCAAAAGGGATTTCACATTATCAAAACGCTGTTTCACTTCATGATAGGGAATTGTCCATGCCTTCAAATCATTGCATTCGGTAATGATTTTTTGAGCCGCGGAATTATCATCCCAAAAATCGGAAGCCTCCATTTTCCCTTCGAGCTCTTGAATTTTCTTCTCTTTGACAGCTAAGTCAAAGATACCTCCACATATGAAGTAGGCGATTATCGATGCTTTTGATCTGATCTTGGATTTGTTCGTTCATGGGGGGTGTACCTAAAAAGCGATTGGGAGGAATCCAGCATAAACTCTTTTCACACAAAAATCAATCAGCGCTTCTTCTGAGCTTGACTTTGTAAATTTTTGCAACGGACCACTAGCCTATTTACTCTCGGCCGTTCCACCTATGGCCGAACTGGGAGTTAATATTACGATTCCTTCGGGCCCAAAAAGTTACAAAGTCTAGCTGAGGAGTATTAAATCAGATTAAAAATCTCTTTAAATTTATACTTCCTTAACGCTCTCTTTACAATAATCTGACATAGGCTATAATCAGGCAAAGTTTCGAGAGAACTGTTAAAGGGAACTCGGATCAAGCACCTTGCCTGATGCCAAGGGAAAGAGGAAAAACATTTTCCACAAACTTGGTTTCCGATATGATCCTCATATACGGACGGTTACTCTTTGAGAAATTTAAACTCTATTAGGAGGTCTTTATGTCAATGAGAATTCAAGACGCATTATCTAACTGCTGCGACGGAGCAAAATCTTTTGCTTCTGGAGCTGTAGAATGGATGAGCAAAGCTGTAACAGCTACCGGCGCTTTCATTGGTGACAGCGCGCGAAAAGTAGCCGATTTTGCGAAACCACATTTTGAGAACCTCAAAACATTCGCTCAACAAAACAGGGAATCCCTCGTCATCGGAACTATTGGCGTTGCCATCGGCGCTGTCGTTACTGCGATCATCGCACAAGTTTTCTGCAGAGGAACAGGCACTCCTGTTACAGGCAGCACAACTGCAGCGGCTGTTTAAATTTAAGTTCCCGCTCTATTTAAAGAAACAGCAGGTTTTTGGCCTGCTGTTTTTATTTTAGATGAATACGGCCATCCCTACCTAGAGAATAGTCCCAAGACTTTCCGGATAAAATTTCCCTCCTGAATTTTAAATGGCCTTCCTCCTCAAAGGCGGTCAATCGGGTTCCTGCTTCTACTTCGATCCTCAAATCTCCTCTCAAAGAGACATTTTCGGCATGAAATTCAGCATCTCCATGAAGAACGATCTCGCAAAGTTCAAAACGCTTGATCTCGCCTTTCCAATAAATATGTGGACTTTGGGCATCGATTCCCCGATTTTCAACAGTGACATGAGCAAGT